>JAMORJ010000029.1 GCA_027063595.1 Nautiliaceae bacterium
ATACTCATTTCCATCTTAGTAAGAACTCTTTTTGCTACTATATTAATAAATCTATCTGTAATTTTTATTTTTACATTTTTTGGATTATAAATCCCTTTTGTTCTCCAAAACAAAGGAATATGTTCTTTTACTATATTTCCGGCCAAATCTTCAACTACTAATTTAGCATCAAAACTTCTCTCCCAAATAGGCCAAGCTATTAAGGCTACGTAATAATTTTCTCTTACGTAAGGGGTTAGTTTAAATTTATATTTATCATTTACTAAAATATAAGCGTCTTTTAAATTTTCATCACTCGCTTTTACAACAACAGCGGCACTTCCTCCTCTTCCAATTGCATAAGAATTATTAATTATTTCCGTATTTGGAAATTTTTTATCGACTTTTAAAACTATCTCTTTTTTAGCGCAATTGCCTGCAAAAAAATTCCATTTTGAAATATCGCATGCTTTTATTATAAGCTTTATCTTCTCATCCGAAATATTTTTAGGCAAATTTATTTTTATTTTTACATCTTTTCCTAAATTAGGATTAGCTTCTTTTGTTATCTCTTCAATTCCACTTTTAGTTAAAACCAAAACATCATAACTTTTAATACCGCTATCATCTTTAATTTCAATTTCTATTGGCTTTTTTAAATTAGTAAATCCATTTGTAAATACAACTATCTTTGGAGGATTTTTTTCAAAAATCGGAGAAAAATAAACAAACCCAATAGTTCCTATTATTAACACAAAAATCAAAATCCAAAGCTTTTTCATTCTCTACACTCCACAGCCTCTTTTAAATCTTCTTTTAGCATCTTTTTTACTTTACTAAAATCAAATTCACCCTTTAAAGTAGCGCCAGCCGCTCTAATATGTCCACCTCCTCCGTATTTTACGGCAATTTTACTAACATCGGCACAAGTTTTACTTCTTAAAGATAATTTAATTCCTTCTTCATCTTCCCTAAGCATTACAGCAATCTCAACAGGCTCAATTGCTCTAACCGAATTTACGATAGTATCGGTATCTTCTTTTATAGCTCCTGTTATTTCCATCATTTCCCTAGTAACTTCTACAAACGCAACCCTACCATCGCAACAAAGTTCAATTGTATCATATGCTTTAGCAAGAAGTCTAAGTCTTGAGAGTCTATCTCTTTGAAAAAGCATTCTTGAAACAAAATCCGGCTTTACGCCACATCTAACCATTTCAGCCGCCATTTCAAATACTTTATCATTTACGCTTTCATACTGAAAACTTCCCGTATCCGTAACAAGAGCAGTATATAAGCAAATTGCACTATCTTTATCAATTTCAATATTATTTGCTTTAGCAAAATTATATATCACCTCAGAGGTAGAAGCCGCATTTGGATCAATTATATTTATATCTCCATATCTAGTATTTGATACATGATGATCAAAATTAATTAAAAACGGAGGTTTTTCTTCAATTCCAAGTCTATCGAAACTTCCGCAATCAAAACTTATCATTAAATCATAACTTTTAGGCAATTTATCCGTAACTTTTTCAAAATTTGGCAAAAAGTCAAGATAATCTGGAAGAGGCTTAGTTTTATTAACAACAGTTACTTTTTTATTCATTCTCTTTAAAATAGGATACATTCCAAGCTCACTTCCCAACGCATCTCCATCTGGGTTTATGTGAGAAATCAAAACTATATGACTTGCTTTTTTAATTTTATCAAAAGCTTCTTTAAATCCTTCCATCAATAGCCTTTTTTCATAATTTTATCATAAAGTTTTGTTTTTTGCTCTATAAACAAATGCAAGAACCTCCGCAACAGCTTTATAAAGTTTTGGAGGAATTACTTCATCCACATCAACACTTCTATAAAGCTCCCTAGCCAAAGAAGGATTTTCAACTATCATAACTCCGGCTTCTCTTGCAATTTCTTTTATTTTTAAAGCCAATTTATCAACTCCTTTTGCAATAACTCTTGGAGCTTCATCTTTTGTTTTATCATATCTAATTGCTACCGCATAATGTGTTGGGTTAGTAATTACTACATCCGCTTTTGGAACTTCCGCCATCATTCTTTTTTTAGCCATTTCTCTTTGAAGCTGACGAATTTTAGCTTTAACCTCAGGATTTCCTTCGGTTTGTTTAAACTCGTCTTTTATCTCTTGTTTGCTCATTCTAAGAGATTTTTTATAGTTATATTTTTGCCAAATAAAATCAATTACAGCAAATACAAAAAAAACTCCTAGCATCGAAAAAATTAAAATAATAGCTTTTTCTTCGAACCACCTAAGTTGCTCAAAAAAACTCATAAGTTCAAGTCTTGGAATTTCAGATAAAAAATGAACAAAAATTATCCCTCCTACCAAAAAAGCAATAAAAGTCTTTAGAGTAGTTTTTACACCCTCAACGATAGTTTTTATACTAAAAAGCCTTTTTAACCCATTAATTGGATTTAATTTATCAAATTTTGGAATTATAGGCTTTATAGTAAATAAAAACCCAAATTGCATCACATTTCCAATAATTCCAGCAAGCATTAGTGCTATTACAATTGGAGCTAAAAGCAAAAAAATATACTCAATACTTTTTAAAATAATTCCAAATACAATCTCTTTTGTAAGCTCAACTCCAATAAAAGAAGTATAATACCTAAAAAAATCTTCAAGATAAAAAGTTACATATTTTAAATAAAAAACCAACAAAACCGCGCCCACTAATAAAACGACAAACCCGCTAACTTCTTGACTTTTAGCAATATTTCCTTCTTTCCTTGCATCTTCAAGTTTTTTGGGGGTGGGCTCTTCGGTCTTTTCTAAATCATCCGCCATATTCTTCTCCTAATTTTTTAAAAAACTTTTCTAAAGAAGATCTAATTTCTTTTCTATTAAAAGCTAAAGGAGAAGGATGATAACAAATACCAATTTTTAAACCATTTAATTTATAAAATCCACACTTTTTTAACTTTTTAACTTCCGGATAAAGATAAGAAAAAGCTTTTATAGAAGAATTTCCCAAAAGCAAAATAAGTTTGGGCTTTATTATTTCTATTTCTTTTTTTAAAAGAAAAGAACCTTTTTTCAATTCACTAGCTTTTGGAGTTCTATTTTTTTTACCCTCAATTGTTCTAAAAGGGAAAGCATTGGTGATTAAAAAATCTTTCTTTCTATCAAGCCCACTTAAAGAAATTAAATAATTAAGATTCTCTCCAGCTTTTCCCACAAAAGGCTCTTGCTTTTTTACTTCATTTTCTCCCGGTGCCTCCCCTATTATCATAATTGGATTATCCACTTTTTCATCTATAAAAGGGTCAAAAACGTCTGTAAAATCAATTTTTTCACTAATATCTTTTCTAATAAAATCAGCTCTTCTTTTATAAAAATCTTTTAACTCTTCTTTCCAGTTCACTTTAAATCTTAATATTTAAATTTCCTCCAATACCAGTCACATTGGCTACTTGCTGTTGAATTTTCATCGTATTTTCAAAATTGTCCTCTAAAATTTTTTCCATAAGTTGAGTTTGAGTATCAACAGATTTTTTAGCTACTTCAATTTTAACGGCATTATTTACATTTAAATTTGTCATACTATTTGAAATACTATCTACATTCATTTAAAATCCTTTTTAACTGATTTAGAGTCTCATTTACATTTTTATTTTCAATAATATAATCGGATAAACTTTCATAAATTTTAACTCTTTTATCAAATAGTTCTTTTGCTTTAAAAACATTCTGAAAAAGAGGTCTTTTTTTAATCTCTTCTTTATTCATTCTCTTTAAAATTTCATCAAAATCAACTTTTAAATAAATCACAATACCAGCTTCTTTAATCTCTGGAATAAAAACGGGAAATCCTCCTCCTACCGAAATTACCGTATTCTTAACATTACTTTTTATCCAGTTAAAACAATACTTCTCTTTCTCTCTAAAAGCCTCTTCTCCCTCTTTTTCAAAAATTTCTTTAATACTTTTATTTTCAAAATTTTCAATTAAATTATCAGTATCCAAAAAATAAGTATTAAGCTCTTTTGCTAACATCCTTCCAATTGTACTCTTTCCGCTTCCCATAAAACCTGTTAAAATAACATTAGAAAAATTCAATTTCAATCCCCTCATCCATTTTTGTAATCTTATATTTATAATTTGAATCCAAATAAATAACTACTCTATAAAAACCGCTATGACTCCCAACAACCACTTTTTTTATAAAAGTGTTTATTTTTTTTCTAATAGTAGGAAAATCGTTATTTGCTCTAAAATCCAAAACCAATCTAAAAGGAGCTATTAAAAAAAAGCTTCTAATCAACTTATCTTTCGTTTTTATAAAAGCTTTTTTATTTTTAATATATAAAACAAATCTACCAAAATAAAATTTTTTGATTCCAAAATTTTTTGGCTTATGAGTAATCACTATTGGAGAGTGAAAATCGATATTTTTATCTATTTTTACTATTTTCTTTTTAACATCACTACTAACACTTTGATAGATAAAGACTATCTTTTTTAAAATTCTCGCATCCGATGGAAGATAAACGATGGCTTTCGTAAAATATTTTGGTTTTACAATATTTTTATTAGTAGGAAAAATTACGGGCTCAAACGGATTTATTCTTCCAAAAATAAACGTAAAACATAATATTATAAAAACAAAATATTTCACTCGCCCTCCAATTCTTTTAATTCAAAATAAGCTTTTTGAAGCCTAGCGTTTTCTTTTTTTAATTTCTCAACTCTTTTTTCCATAATCTCTACACTATTTTCCAAATCAATCAAATAAGAAAAAGATTTTTTGCCAAACATTAAATCATACATATAAACTCCAATTAAAACAGAAGCAATAACTATTAAAACTATCTTACTATCAAAAAAATTTTTTTTCTCAAAAATATCATCAAAATCTATCATAAAAAAACCTTAAGATGAGGAAACCTCATCTTAAAAAAGCTCTTTTCCAATATACTCGGCACCATATACGCTTCTATTAATTTGAAGAAGTCTATTGTATTTTGCCGTTCTCTCACCTCTTGCTGGAGCTCCGGTTTTAATTTGTCCCGTATTTAAAGCTACCGCAAAATCGGCAATAAAACTATCTTCGCTCTCTCCGCTTCTATGAGACATAATACATCTATATCCATTTCTTTGAGCAAGTCTTACCGTCTCCATTGTCTCACTTACACTACCAATTTGATTAGGTTTAATTAAAATAGCATTAGCTATACCTTCCTCAATTCCTTTTTTTAAAAGCTTTTTATTTGTTACAAACAAATCATCCCCAACTAATTGAATTCTATCACCAAGTTTTTGAGTCAAAATTTTCCAACCTTCAAAATCTTCTTCGGCACAACCATCTTCAATCGAAACGATTGGATACTTATTACATAGCTCAACATAATAATTAACCAATTCTTCAGCACTCAACTCTTTATTTTCTCCCTCAAGCACATATTTTCCATCTTTATAAAGCTCACTACTTGCAACATCAAGCGCAATTTTTACTTCTTTTGTCGTATATCCAGCTTCTTCAATAGCTCTTAAAATATATTCAATTGGCTCAGCATTGTTTTTAAAGTTTGGAGCAAATCCTCCCTCATCTCCAAGAGAAGTAGAGTGACCATCTTTTTCAAGAAGTTTTTTTAATGTGTGATAAATTTCAACCGAAGCTCTAAGAGCCAAATCAAAGTCATCAAAACCAACAGGCATAATCATATATTCTTGAAAATCCACATCATTATCGGCATGAGCTCCACCATTTATAATATTAAGCATAGGCGTTGGCATAACAAGAGCGTTACTACCTCCTAAATATCTATAAAGAGGCAAATTCAAACTTCTTGAAGCGGCTCTTGCTAAAGCCATTGAAACTCCAAGAATAGCGTTTGCTCCAAGTTTACTTTTATTTTCAGTTCCATCAAGTTCAATCATAATCTTATCAATTTCAGCCTGATCATAAGGAGATAGTCCAATTAATTCATTAGCAATAATCGTATTTACATTTTCACAAGCTTTAAGAACACCTTTTCCATTAAATCTTTTTGGGTCTTTATCTCTAAGTTCAAGCGCTTCATTTATCCCAGTACTCGCTCCACTTGGTACAATCGCAGAAGCTGAAGTTCCATCGCTTAAAACAACCGTTGCTCTAACTGTAGGATTTCCTCTACTATCTAAAACTTCATCGGCAAAAACATTATCAATTACAACCATCTACTCTCCTTTTAAATTTAATTCATCTTCTTTTTTTTCGATAGTTTCAATTATATGAGATAATTCTACTCCAAGAGCTTCTTTTATTTTTTGCTCAATTTCTTTTGCAATTTCTGGATGCTCTCTTAAATACTCTTTTGCGTTTTCCTTTCCTTGTCCAAGCTTAATTGCTCCATAACTAAACCAACTTCCACTTTTATCAATAATATCAAGTTTTACTCCATAATCTAAAATTTCACCTTCTCTACTAATTCCTTTTCCAAACATAATGTCAAACTCAGCAATTCTAAATGGAGGAGCTACTTTATTTTTTACAACTTTTACTTTTACTCTATTTCCTACTTCTTTATCCCCTTGTTTTAAAGTAGCTATTCTTCTTACATCAAGTCTAACCGAAGAATAAAATTTAAGTGCATTACCTCCAGTAGTCGTCTCAGGAGAGCCATATCCCATCATTCCAATTTTCATTCTTATTTGGTTAATAAAAACGACAGTCGTATTCATTTTGTGAATAGCAGCCGTAAGTTTTCTTAAAGCCTGAGACATAAGCCTTGCTTGAACTCCTACCTGAGCATCTCCCATATTTCCTTCAATTTCGGCTTTTGGAGTAAGAGCAGCCACTGAATCTATAACTATAACATCAACAGCTCCGCTCCTTGCTAAAGTCTCTACAATTTCAAGCGCTTGTTCTCCATAATCTGGCTGAGATACAAGCAAATTATCAATATCAACTCCTATATTTTTGGCATAAATCGGATCAAAAGCATGTTCAGCATCAATAAATGCAGCAACTCCCCCTTGTTTTTGCGCTTGAGCTATTATAGAAAGAGCCAAAGTGGTTTTCCCAGAAGATTCAGGTCCGTAAATTTCCGTAATTCTTCCTTTTGGAATCCCTCCAATTCCAAGAGCAAGATCTAATCCAAAACTCCCAGTTGGAATTGCTTCAATAGGCTCTATTTCTTTTTCGCTAAGTTTTACCAAAGCTCCTTTTCCAAATTGCTTCTCGACTTGTTTAAGAGCTAATTCGAGAGCTTTTTGTTTTTTTTCATCCATAAATATCCTTTACCTCAATTTATGCAATTATATCAAATTTGCTATAATTGTAACAAAATGCTTTAAATAGAGACTCACTTAAAGGAAAACATTGAAAAAAAACATTAAAGTAGCACACTCTCCAGATGCAGATGATATTTTTATGTACTACGCTATTAAATTTGGCTGGATTTCAAACAATTATAAATTTCAAAATATAGCAGAAGATATTGAAACATTAAATCAACAAGCATTAAAAAACATCTATGATGTAAGCGCAATTAGTTTTGGAGTATATCCTTTTATAAAAAATGAATACGCTCTTTTAAAAACCGCAATATCGTTTGGTTATGGATACGGTCCAAAGCTAGTCAAATTAAAAGGGAAAAAATTAAAAAGAAATTTTAAAGTCGCTCTTAGCGGCAAATACACTACAAATGCTTTAATTTTTAAAATATATTATCCAAATGCAAGAATAGTTTACAAAAATTTTCTTGAAATCGAAAAAGCCGTCTTAAATGAAGAAGTTGATGCAGGGGTTCTAATACACGAAAATATTTTAACCTTTGATGAAAGACTTGAAGTAGAAAAAGAGCTTTGGGATATCTGGGTAGAACTTGTGGGAGAAAAGCCTCTTCCTCTTGGAGGAATGGCAATTAGAAGATCCCTTCCTCTTATCGATGCTATAAAAATAGAAAAAACCTTAACAAAAGCAGTAGAAATTGCAAACAAACATAAAAGTTTATTAGCTAAAATGCTTATTGAAAGAAATTTAGTAAGAGTAAACGACGCTACTTTAGATAAATACTTAAGCCTTTATGCAAACGAAAAATCAATAACCCTTGATGAAGAACAAATTGAAGCTATAAATACTCTTTATCATCTTGGACATAAACAAAACTTATTACCATACATAAAAGATATTAGAGACTACATGATACCAACCGAATACGAAAAATTAAGATTTGAAAATGAATTATAAAAAATGGCTTGAAAAAAATAAACTAGCCCTAAAATGTAAACCAAGAACTCAAAGAGCAAGTTATATTGAATTTTTTGAAGGAGAATTCAAAGGAGATAAAATCCCTCAATTTAAAAGAGGTGAAATTTATTTCGCAAAATTAACCAATTCGGCAAAAACAAGACCTTTTTTAATATATCAAAACGATTTTTTAAATAAAGCTTGTTTTGAAGGACTTTATCATACTGTTGTGGTTTTACCTCTATCTGGTCAAATTTTAGGAGGAGATTATAGAATTTTTATCAAAAAAAGAGATAACATGAGTAAAGATAGCGAAATAGTAGCCAGTGCCATTGGAATAATTTCTACCGGAAAAATAATTTTTTCAAAAGGAATCGTTACAAAGCTTAAAGATGAAGAAATGAAAAAAGTAGATGAAGCAGTTATGAAAGTTTTGGGAATTATACAATAACAATCTCTTCTTCCAATCTTATTCCAAACTCTTCAAAAACTCTCTTTTTGGCAAGATTTATCAAATAAAGCATATCCTCAAAACTACCCCCTCCAATGTTTACAAAAAAATTCGCATGAATTGGAGAAATTAAAATACCTCCTTTTTTCATTCCCTTTAAACCGACGCTTTCAATCAATCTTCCAGCAAAATCTCCTTTTGGATTTTTAAAAACACTTCCTAAACTCGGCTCTTTAGGTTGATTTAATCGAAGCTTTAAAAGATACTCATCCAAATTTTTATCATATCCTCTTTTTATTTCAAATACAGCTTCAAATACGGGCTCTTTTATATTGGATTTTCTATATCCAAATTCCAAAGCATCTTTTTCAATCCATCCACTAACAGTTCTTATAGCTTTTAAATTATTCGATATCTCTTCTTTTTTTACGCCAGCATTCATTTTTATGCTTCCCCCAACGCTACCAGGAAGTTTTGCTAAAAACTCAAATCCTCCAATATTATTTCTTTTACAAAAATTATAAAGCATTCTATTTTGAACTTTTGCCCCAACTCTTAAAATATTGCCTTTAATTTCTATAAATTTATATTTATCATCTAATATTCCAATATTTTTTGGCGTATTTGAAATTAAAGTATTAGTAGCTCTTCCTATTAAAAATTCCTCTTCAAAGTTTTCTTGGGTAATTAACTTAACTTTTAACTTCGGACCTATCTTAATCGAAGAAAATTTCGAAAAATCAATTACTTTATACATCATCTAAGAAAAGTAGGAATTAAGGAAAAAACGTATTTAGTAAAATCTATCATTTCATTCATCATCCAAGGAAGTGTAAAAATTAATACAATTGCTATTGCGATAATTTTTGGAACGAAACTTAAAGTCATTTCGTTAATTTGAGTAGTAGCCTGAAAAATAGAAATTAAAAGTCCCACAATCATACCAACAAGAAGAGTTGGAAGAGAAAGTAAAAGAGCAAGTTTTAAGGTTGCCACAGCTAAAGCAATAATTTCACTTTGCATTTTTT
Source organism: Nautiliaceae bacterium (assembly GCA_027063595.1). GTDB lineage: Bacteria > Campylobacterota > Campylobacteria > Campylobacterales > Nautiliaceae > Caminibacter. The sequence goes on from JAMORJ010000029.1 coordinate 9,666, forward strand.
TTCTCCAATTTCGAGTGCAAAAAAGCTAAAATCAAAAGCAATAAACCTAAAGTTCCGGTTACAACCTCCGGAATATGAATAAAAATTTTTAAAAGCATA
>JAMORJ010000030.1 GCA_027063595.1 Nautiliaceae bacterium
CTAAGCTCGTTTATCACGTCTATTACTCTAGAATTTCTAATATCAGGACAATTTTCCTTAAAAGTAATTCCTAAAACCAAAACTTTACTTCCTTTAATGGTATGACCTTTTTGAATCATAAGTTTAATTACTTTATTTGCAACAAATATTCCCATGCTATCGTTAAGCCTTCTGCCAGCTAATATAATTTCTGGATGATATCCTACTTCTTTTGCCTTATAAGCAAGATAATATGGATCAATACCAATACAATGTCCCCCTACAAGCCCAGGAGTAAATTTTAAGAAATTCCACTTAGTTCCAGCGGCTTCAAGGACTTCTTTTGTATCAATATTTAATTTATCAAAAATAAGAGCTAATTCATTTACAAAAGCTATGTTTATGTCCCTTTGGGCGTTTTCTATTACTTTTGCGGCTTCTGCGGTTTTTATGGAAGGCGCTAAATGAGTCCCTGCTTCTATTATACTTGAATAAAGTTTATCTACTTCTTTCCCAATTTCAGGCGTACTACCACTTGTTACTTTTTTTATTTTTGTTACGGTATGCTCTTTATCTCCTGGATTAATTCTCTCTGGAGAATATCCTACAAAAAAGTCTTTATTAAACTTTAAACCACTAACTTTCTCTAAAATAGGAACGCAAACTTCTTCGGTACATCCAGGATACACTGTGCTTTCATAAATTACTATATCGCCTTTTTTTAAAACTTTTCCAACACTCTCGCTTGCTTTAATTAAAGGAGTTAAATCAGGATTTTTATGCTTATCTATTGGCGTTGGCACGGTAACTATAAAAACGTTAGCATTTTTTATTTCATCAAGATTATGGGTAAATTTAAGTCCGTTCTTTATGACTTCTTTTAATTCTTTTTCTTCAACTTCCAAAGTTCTATCAAATCCTTCTTTTAATTCTTTTATCCTCTCTTTATTTATATCAAAACCTATTACATCGTATTTCTTACTAAATGCTACCGCTAAAGGCAAACCAACATATCCTAGACCTATGATCGCTAACTTCTTCATAAAACACCTTTTTTTTTGATATTATAACAATAAAAAAGGCAATAAATGGAGAAAAAAGAACCTCAATTAATACCAATTCAATACGTTCCAATTTGTGAGGAAGAAGAAATAGATTTAAAAGAAATAATTAAAACCATTTTAAGATATAAAAAGTTTATTGTAATTTTTACTCTCACCATTACGCTACTTACAACAATCTATGTTTATCTTCAAAAGCCTATTTATAAAATAACGGCAGACGTTGAAGTTGGATATTACAATTTAATCACAAAAAATGAAATTATAAAATATTATTTCCTAGACCCTAATTATGTAATTACTTACATTAACAATAAATATACACAAAAAAATAAATATCCAAAAGCAAAAGCAAATCTAAAAAAAGGAGTTCCAAATATTATAGAAATAAATATATTCAATTATTCAAACAAAGAAGCAATCGATAATTTACAATTAATACTAAAAGATATTAATTCTCAAGAAAACAAAAAAATACAAAATTTCATTTCATTTAAAAAACAAAAAATCAAAATATTAAACAATCAAATAAATACC
>JAMORJ010000031.1 GCA_027063595.1 Nautiliaceae bacterium
TTTTATTTTTTCTTTTTGTTTATCTTTAATATATATTTTTGTTCCTTCTAAAATAGCAATTCCAGCATCTACAATACATCCATCTCCAAGAGGAATACCTGTAACAGAATTTGCTCCAAGTAATGTATTTTCTCCGATAGTTACAGGATTTCCATTTGTTCCAGATAATACTCCTAAAATTGAAGCACCACCACCAACATCAGCACCTTTTTTAACTACTGCACTTGAAGAAATTCTTCCTTCTACCATTACAGCACCTTCTGTTCCAGCATTGAAGTTAATATAACTAGCCCCTGGCATAACTGTCGTTCCTGCTGCAAGCTGTGCTCCAAATCTAACTTTTGCAGTATCAAGTATTCTTGTATTATCAGCTGGTATAATATGTTGAAGAAATCTTGGGAATTTATCTACATAATCAATTTCTGGATATTCATCTCTTAATTTTAGTTCAATCTCATTTTCTCTTAAATAATCAAGTTCAATTGGGATATTTCCACTCCAAGCTATATTTGGTAAAATTCCAAATGCTCCATTTAAATTCACACTTCTAAGTTTTGCTTTTCCAAGTGATAAGGCATAAAGTTTTAAATATACACTTTCTACTGATTTTGGTGCTTCATCGCTAAAAAGAATAGTAATTCTATAATTATCATAATTATGTTCTTCAAATAATTTTTGTAAAGTCAAAAATACTTGAATATTTTTATGAGATTGTTTATCTTTTTTTGCTTCTTCTAAAAAAGGATTAAACATTTCAATTACATCATCTACTATTTCCGGTGTAACTTTAGCTACGATTTCGCTTTTCTCAAAATCAACTGCTACTCCATTTTCAATTAAAGCTCTAATAATAACAGCACCACTTCCAAAATTTTCATTCCAATTAACTAATGGATATACAGCTTGAAGTATTTTATCATTATTTACCTGCCCTAAATCTACTCTTGCTACACCAAAAGCCAAAGGTTTTTTATACCCTTCAAAGCTTTCAATACTTTCTACTAATTCTTTAAATTCTTCTTTTGTTTTTATCATTTTTTTCTCCTTGATTAAAAATCCTCATTTAACTTTTTAAATTTTACCATAATTTTCAAATCAAACAAAGTTATTAAGTAGATGATACGAAATAAATAACAAAAAAGAAATAAAAAGAATATTTAAACCTGTTCCCTAAAACCTAAAAATTATAATACCCCAAGAAAAAAGACAGAAAAAAAATGATAAAATAACAAAAAATTTGTTACAAAATGTAGCATAATTAATGGAATAAAAAATATTATGAAATTGGTCTTGACAAATGGGGACAGTTTATCTCCAGATAAAAACACACTCGAAATCCTATGTTATATTTTTTGGCTCACAAAAGTGCTTAATACTAATTTAGCTAATCAAAAATTAGAACTTAAATTAAAAGACAATACCCTATTCATAAAGGGAAATAATCTTTATTTAGCCAAAGAAGAGTTAAATAAAAATAAAAAATATAATATTAATCTAATTGATAGTTAAAAAGGAAAAGTCCTTTTTACTCGCTCTCAATTAAGACAATTTGATAATTATTTTTCTTTACTATA
>JAMORJ010000032.1 GCA_027063595.1 Nautiliaceae bacterium
AATTTTTAGTACTTCTTCCATATGTTTTGGACGATGTAGCGCTATATGACGAGTTAATATTCCTCTATATGCTTTAGCAAAGTGACTTACAATTTTGCCGTTTTTAATAAACTTAAAAGTAATTGCGTTTTTTGGTTTAAACATTTTTTCGTAAAATTTTGCTCTTAAATCGATAAATTCTTCATTTTCTAAAATTTCTTGGATATAGGATGAGTAGAATTTATAAATATCAAAGCCCGGTTTACTACCTTGTTTTAGCGTATAATATGGAATTAAATCAAGAGGTTTTAATACTCCAAAAAGGTTTGAAAAAATTATTAAGTTTTCGTTTAAATATTCTTTTGCTTCTTTTGGTAGAGTTTGATAATCAAGATGTTCAAACGCAACTCCTGTATATCTTAAAATGGCTTCTTTGCATGGACGATTTTTTATTGGAGTTTTTATGTCTCCAAAATTTTTAATATCATCTGTATTTTGAATAAACTTTTCATATTTTTTTATAGCTTTTTCTCTTATTGGATTAAGTTTGGGAAACGATTTTATATTAAATTCTTTATCTCCTCCAAGAGATTTTCTTTCACTCGGAGCTAATAAAATCTTCATTAAAATACTCCTTTGTAATACAATGAATGCTTCCGTGTTGTCTAATTAAAATATTGGCGTTAATTGGGATTATTTCTCTATTTTTAAATATTTCTTTAAAAATTTTTATTGCTATTTCGTCTTTTTTATCTTCGTAGGTTGGCAATATTACAGCATTATTTATTATTAAAAAATTTGCATAGGTTGCAGGAAGCCTTTCGTTATTATAAACTTTAGGGGCAGGTAAAGGAATTGGGACTAAATTAAAGTTCGTATTTTTTAACTCTTTTTCCATTTCGTTGAGTTCTTTAAAGTGAACATCATTTGAATCGTAACATTTAGTATAAAGTATTGTATCTTTATTTACAAATCTTGCTAAAGTATCGATATGAGAATCCGTATCGTCTCCTTCTAAAAATCCATGGTTTAGCCAAATTATTTTCTTTACGAAAAGTTCTTTTTTTAAAAATTCTTCTATTTCTTCTTTTTTCATGGGATAATTTCTATTTTCTTCAAGAAGGCATTTGCTTGTGGTTAGCAAGATTTCTCCGTTTGTATCTATACTTCCTCCTTCAAGGACGAAATTGTAGCTTTTGTAGATATTAAAAATTTTTCTTGAAATTAAATTGTCGTAGTTAGCGGGAAATTTTAATCCCCATCCGTTAAATTTAAAATCAAGCAGTTTTACTTTATTATTGATTTTTACGCTAATAGCTCCAAAATCTCTTGCCCAAGTGTCGTTGTTTTTGATTTTTTTGAATATGAAATTTTTGTGTTTTAGATGCGATATTGTGTTTTTATCTTCATAACAAATAAGAACTTTTTGATATAAAGCTATTGCATAGGCTATTTTAGTAAAAGTTTCGATTGATTCTTTTAAATAAGGTGCCCAGTCGGTATTTTTATGGGGAAATACTAATTGAACAAAACTTTGTTTTTCCCATTCGGGAATTAAGTAATTCATAC
>JAMORJ010000033.1 GCA_027063595.1 Nautiliaceae bacterium
TCCCCCGTTTTGGGATTGAAAGTATACTATATCCTTTTCCTCTTGTCAAGGAAATTTTATACTTTTTTTGCTTTTTTTTTACTTTTTTTCGCTCCCTCTACACAAAATGCCCTAATTTAGGACATTCTGAAATCTTATTTTTCTATACCTTTTTGCAAAGGTACAAATTCACACTTTTCTATTTCTTCTCTCTCTCCACTTTTATAAAATTTTGTAATTATTTGTATATTGCCTTTTTTTACTGGCGCTAAAATAAATCCATCATCTTTTAATTGATTAAATAATTCTTCTTCTACTTTTTCCACATAAGCAGAAATTAAGATTCTATCATAAGGAGCAAACTCTCTCCAACCAAATCTTCCATCATCACATTTAACATTAATATTATAAAGTCCAAGTTTTTTAAATCTTTCTTTTGCAATTTCTACTAACTTACAAATTCTATCTATGGTAAATACTCTTCTAACAAGTCTTGATAAAATAGCCGCTTGATACCCGCTACCACATCCAATTTCCAAAACGCTATCTACATTTTCTAATTCCAAATAATGAGTCATTTTAGCAACCGTTAAAGGAGAAGAAATGGTAGAACCATCGGCAAGAGGCAAGGCGGTTATATCATAAGCTTTTCTTTCAAACCCAATAGGCACAAAATATTTTCTATCTATTTCTTTAAACGCTTTATATTCAAGGGGCGAAAATTCTATAAAATCTGCAAGCTTATCAGCTAAAGTCATACTATTCCTATATTTAGTTTTTTTCTAATTTTCTTATTTTTCTCAAAATCTATTTCACAAATTAAACTCTTATTTCCTTCTACTCCATCAGCCCAAGCATCAATTGCTGCTAAAAAAGCTTCTTCGTTAGCGCTATTACATACCAAAACATTTGATTGAGTAGATAAAGCAAGAGCTTTACTTAAAATTTTAAAATGTTCAATTCTTTCTTTTCCCCATCTAGAAGGAACCAAAATCAAATCAACACCTTTAAATTTTTCCCAATATTTGATAAATCTAAGCTCAAAACAAATTAAATTTCCAATTTTTAAACCATTCCACTCAAAAATATCAGGTTCATTTCCCGTTTTAAAATAATTTTTTTCTCCTCCAAACAAATTAAATTTCGCTCTTTTATAAACCAGTCCTTTATCAAAAAAACAAAAATAGTTTTTATTATCAGCTATAATCGTCAAAGCAAAAGATTTATTTAATTTAGAAAGTTTATCAATTGCATATTCTCCAAATTTATTTACTTCATTCCAATTATCATAATCAAATCCACTCAAAGCCACTTCAGGAAAAAGAAGAAAATCGGAAGAAGAAGAATTAATTTTTTCAATTAATTTTTTTAAATTAAATTCATAATCTTTACTCGTTTTAAATTCGACAATCTCAACTTTCATTGCCATAAACTCTTTTATAAATCCTATCAACATTTTTGGTGTAATATTCATAATCGAACATATTTCTTATTTCTTCTTCTTTCAAATATTTTTTCAATTCTTCGTCTTTTAATAGATATTCCAAAAACAAACTTTCTCCTTTTTCATTAATTGGCGCTTTACCTTTTTGAAGTTCTTCCCATACTTTCATTGCATTTCTTTGAACTATTTTATACGCATCTTCTCTTTTTACACCTCTTTTTGGAAGCTCAAGCAACACTCTTTGAGAAAATACAAGTCCACCCGTTAAATTCAGATTCTTCATCATATTTTCTGGATAAACCAAAAGATTAGAAATAATGTTATTTAACCTATGAAGCATAAAATCCGTAGTAATAAACGCATCTGGAAGCCAAAATCTCTCAACGGAAGAATGAGAAATATCTCTCTCATGCCATAAAGCCACATTTTCCATCGCAGGAGTTACATAACTTCTTATAACCCTTGAAAGTCCCGTTATATTCTCGCTTAAAACGGGATTTCTTTTATGAGGCATTGCCGAACTTCCTTTTTGTCCTTTAGAAAAATACTCTTCTGCCTCATACACTTCCGTTCTTTGAAAATGTCTAATATTTACAGCAATCTTCTCAACCGTTGAAGCAAGAAGCCCAAGAGCAGATGCCACTCTTGCGTATCTATCCCTTTGAATTACCTGATTTGAAATAGGAGCAGGTTTTAAACCAAGATATTTACAAGTCAACTCTTCAAGTTCAATTGGAGCATGAGCAAAATTACCCATTGCTCCACTAATTTTCCCAACGCTTATAACTTCAAGAGTTTCCTCAAGATTTTTCAAATGTCTTTTCATTTCATCATACCAAACACTTAATACAAGTCCAAAAGTAATAGGCTCTCCATGAATTCCATGACTTCTTCCAACCATTAACGTATATTTATGCTCCATTGCTCTTTTTTTTATACTCTCCATTACCATTTTTACATCGTCAATAATAATTTTTAAACTATCTCTCATTAAAAGAGCATTAGCGGTATCTATTACATCGCTACTTGTCATTCCATAATGCACCCAACGACTTTCTTCTCCAAGAGATTCAGCTACGCTTGTTAAAAAAGCAATTACATCATGTTTTGTTTCTTTTTCAATTTCATTAATTCTATCAATATCAAATTTAGCGTTTTGTAAAATTTTTTTTGCATCTTCATCAGGAACTAATCCAAGCTCATTCCAAGCTTTAACGGCAGCTTTTTCAACTTCAAGCCAAGCATTAAATTTTGCTTCATCGCTCCATAATTTTTTCATTTCTTCTCTTGCGTATCTTTCAACCATAGCAAACCTTTTTTATTGAAATTGTATCAAAATAAAAAAATGATATAATTTCTTAAAAAAGGCTCATGATGCTTGATATTGGCTCAACCGAATTTCTATTTATCATAATAATTGCGATAATAATACTAGGTCCAGACAAACTCCCAGAAGCTCTAAAAGCTACGGGAAAATTTATTGGGAAAATCAAAAGAATGTGGCAAGATGCAACAGCAGACATAAGAAGAGAACTTGAACTTGAAGAAATGAGAGAAGAGATGAAAAAATACAAAGAAGAATTAAAAAAACTTCAAGAAAAAGTAGAAAAAGACACAAAAGAAATAAGTAGCGGCTTAACAAGCCTTGATGATTTAACGGCAATGGGAAATAGTAGAAATTTTAAAGATATGCTTAAATAAAGGCTTAATTTGGGATTTATTACAAAAGAATTTACAATAAATAATGAAAAAATACTTGATTTTTTAGTAAAAAAACTCGGATTTTCTTTAAGAGAAGCAAAAAGAGCAATAGATAGAGGAAGAGTTAGTCTTAATGGAAAAAGAATTACCGAAAAATCTTTTAGAGGAAGCGGAAATTTAAAATGCATAGTTTTTGAGCCAAATGGATATGGATTAAAACCAATCTTCGAAACTACTCATTTTGCAATATTTGATAAACCAAGCGGCGTTGCAATTCATCCTAAAAAACTTGCAAATACTAAAAGTTTACTAGACGATGTAAGAAAATTATGGGGAAATGAAGCAAATTTAGTTCATAGACTTGACAAAGAAACTAGCGGTCTTGTAATTGCTAGCAAAAATAAATTTGCAGAATCTATTTTAAAAAAAATGTTCCAAGACAAAGAAATAAAAAAGCATTATTTGGCACTAGTTAGAGGAAATCTAGACAAAGAAATCACCATTAAAAAAAACATTGAAACCAATAAAGACGAAAATATTAAAGTTAAAGTAAAAATTAGCAAAACTGGAAAAGAAGCAATTACCATAGTAAAACCTCTACAAAAATTAGGAAATTATACGCTAGTTGAATGCATTCCTTTAACGGGAAGACAACATCAAATTAGAGTTCATCTCTTTAGCATAGGACATCCAATCGTAGGAGATCCTTTATATGGAGTAGATAACAAATTTGCCGATAGATATTTAAATAAACTAATAGACATTAAAGAAAGAATTGAAATTACAGGAGCTTCTAGACTTATGCTTCATGCATATAAACTAGAATTTGAATTTATGAACAACAAATACATTATAATTAGTGATTCTTTTGAAAAAGAAATAAAAAAAGTTATCAGTTCAACTATTACATTAAGCAAAATTTAAGAAAAATTTTAATATAATTTCATCGCAATTTCCCCTCCTTAAAAGTTTTTACCTTCTTATTCCCCATTTTGGGGTTTAATTAATTATTTTAATATGGTGACTGACACTATATTTTGATTTAATTTTAAATAAAAGAATCAACAAATACTTATCATTATGGCTCCGGCGGCAGGACTCGAACCTGCGACCCGACGGTTAACAGCCGTCTGCTCTACCGACTGAGCTACGCCGGAACACATTGAAATTGTATCAAAAATAATCAAAAAATCAAGAGTTTTTAATAAAAATTCTACTTTTTAGTAAAAATAGAATTTGCAACTTAATTGCAAATTTGATACAATTTTATTTATGTGTGACAAATTAAAAAATCTAAAAAACAACGAATTTAAAATCGCTCTTTTGTTAAGTCAAAAAATTTTATCTGCAAAAGAGTTGCAAAACTTAATTAATGTAGATAAAGCAACAATTTATAGAAACATAAAAAATCTTTTAAAAAAAGAAATTATAAGAGAAATCAAAAATTCAAACGGAGTTGGATTTTATGAGTTAAATTGCAAAATTCACAATCCAATACATCCTCATTTTGAATGTATAATATGTAACAAAATTTATTGTCTAAAAGCTCTAAATAGCGAAGACGTATTAGCTCTTAGCAACTATTCGCCATTTGAAATAAAAGAAATAGAAGTAAAATTTAAAGGAATATGCAATGAATGTAAAAAATAAGCTCTTTTTTTTATTAATTACTCCTCTTTTTGCACTAAACATTAGTGTAACGATATTGCCTCAAAAAGGAATCATAAAAGCCATTGGAGAAGACAAAGTAACCGTAAATGTCATGGTTCCTCCAGGAGTTTCTCCTGCTACATATTCTCCTGATTTTAAACAATTAAAAGCTATTAAAAATTCGGATGTATATTTTACAATCGGCGTACCTTTTGACAAAAAATACATCCAAAAAATTAAAGAAATAAATCCCAACATCGAAATAGTCTATTTTGGAGAATATATAAAAACCTCAAATAATCCTCACATATGGTTAAGCCCGGCTCTATTACAACTCCAAGCTAAAACGGTTTTAGATACATTAATCAAGAAAGATCCTAAAAATAAAAATTTCTATCTTAAAAACTATAAAAATTACATTGCCAAACTAGCAAATCTTGAAGTAAAGGGCTTTAAAAAAATACGACAAAAAGCATTTATTACTTTCCATCCTTCATTTTTTTATTTTGCAAAAGATTTTCATATTAAACAAATCGCTCTTCAAAAAGAAGGAAAATCTCCAAGCTTTTCATATTTAGCAAAAGTAATAAATTTAGCAAAAAAAGAAAACATAAAAACAGTAATAATTTCCCCAGAATTTCCACAAAAATACGCAAAAATAGTAGCAAAAAAAATTAAAGCAAAAGTAGTTGTAATCTCTCCTTTAAAAGAAAAACCAACTTCCACAATAAACGATTTAATAGAGGCTCTTAAATGAACGCATTAGAAGTAAAACATCTCTATTTTAAATACGAAAACGATTGGGTATTAGAAGATATAAATTTTTCTTTAAAAGACAAAGAATTTATGGCAATAATTGGACCAAATGGAGGAGGTAAAACTACACTTTTAAAAATCATTCTCGGATTTTTAAAACCAACAAAAGGAGAAGTACTAATCTATAACAAAAATCCTCTTGAAAATCGACATTTAATCGGATATGTTCCTCAATATACCAATTTTTCCCTTGATGTTCCAATTACCGTTTTTGACATAGTACTTCAAGGAAGAATTAAAAAAGGAAAATTTTTCTACTCTAAAGAAGATAAAAAAATAGCCCTTGAAACTCTTGAGAGATTAAATTTATTGGAATTTAAAGATAGAAAAATAAAAGATCTCTCAGGAGGACAAAGACAAAAAGTTCTAATAGCCAGAGCTTTAGCTACAAATCCAAAAATATTAATAATGGATGAACCAACAAGCGCAATAGATATGAAAGGTCAAAAAGAAATTCTTAATTTAATAGAATCTCTTAAAATCACAAGAGTTGTAGTAAGTCACGATATAAAAATTTTACTTAGAAAAGTAGATAAAATCGCTTATATTCACAAAAAAGCCGTTGTCCACGAAGGACCAAAACTAAACATTCCAAAAGATGTACATTTTTGCGAAATTGAATTAATCGACTTTTTAAAGGTTGAAAATGTGGGAACTGATACAAAATAGTATATATGCCGGAATTTTAATTAGTATAGCAATTGGAATAATTGGAAGTTTAATTGTAATAAACAAAGCTTCTTCAATTACGGGAAGTATTGCTCATGGAAGTTTTGGGGGAGTCGGAATAGGTATGTTTTTTGGAATAAATATTCTTTTTAGCACATCTATTTTTACTATTTTTTTAGCAATTTTACTTAGCATCGTAACCATCAAATTTAAACACCGCCAAGATAGTTTAATAAGCGTCATTTGGGCGCTTGGAATGAGTATTGGAATTATTTTTGTTTCTCTAACCCCAGGTTATCACTCAGACTTAATGAGCTATCTTTTTGGAAACATTTTACTTATCGAAAATCAAGATTTATTAATGATGTTTGGAGTAGATATTTTGCTTTTAATATCAATAATTTTGCTTTATAATCGATTTCTTTTAATGAGCTATGACAAAGAATTTTTATTTCTTAGAGGAATCAACGCAAATCTTTTATATACTTACTTTCTAATCTTAACCGCCCTTACGATAGTAATGAGCGTAAGAGCCATTGGAATAATCTTAATTTTAGCACTTTTTACAATACCTCCAATCATTGCTGAAAAATTTACGAAAAAATTTTATTCTATGATGATTTTAAGCGCAATATTATCAGCAATTTTTATTACAAGCGGTATCTTAATAAGTGCAAATTATGATATCTCTCCAACCCCAGTAATTGTAATGATTTCAAGCCTTGCTTTGTTTTTAAGTATGCTTAAAAAATAATATAATTTTGCAAAAAAGGAAAAGCATTGTATTTAGTAACTCCTGAAAGACTCGAAAAGATGAAAAGAATTCTTCAAACCAGACAAAATACGCTAAGAGTATTTATGGATTATGTTTATTCTCATCACAATTTATCTGCAATAGTTAGAACGTGCGATGCAGTAAATGTTGGAAAACTATATTATCGCCATCAAAAAAAAGTAAAACTAAACAATGAAATCACGATGGGAGCACATAAATGGATATTTACCGAATATGTAGAAGATATTGAAAAATTTTATCAAAACATTAAATCTAAAGGCTATCAAGTAGTAGTAACCTTACTTGATAAAGATACAATTGATTTTAGAGAAGTAGATTATACAAAACCTACTTTAATAGTTCTCGGAAACGAAGTTGATGGAGCAAGCGAAGTTAGTATAAAATATGCCGATAAAAAAGTAATAATTCCAATGTATGGTATGAGTCAAAGTTTAAATGTTTCGGTAGCAAACGCCGTAATTTTATACGAAGCTCAAAGACAAAGAGCAGCAAAAGGAATGTATGATAAACCTTCTCTTCCACCAGAAATTATAGAAAAAACGCTTAGAAAATGGGCTTACGAAGATATAATCAACAAAAATTAAAACTCTATAATTCTTCCAACTCCCCCTGGAATATAACCCTCACCATAAATATTTTTAAACATTTCTATAGCCAAATCGCCGCTACAATGAGTTGGAGTTACATATTCTACCTTTAAATTTCTTAAAGCTTTTATTACTTTAGCTATCTCTTCCTCACTACTTCTCATAAGATGAAATCCACCTATCACATATCCTACAGGTTTATTTAATACTTCAATTGCTCTTTTTACTATATTTACTACTCCAGGATGCGCGCAACCAGTTATTACTATGCTAAATTCTCCTTCATCTATTATTAAAGATTGCTCTCCGATAGGCTCCATAACGCCAGTTGAATAAAATTTGCCAAAAAGTTTGATAGGATTTTCATATACCACTTTTACTTCTCTTGAAAGCATTTTTAAATCTCTTATATAAAGTTTTGATAAAGAATTGGGCAAAAACAAACTCATTTTTCGATTTACATCTACTACAGAATCTATTCCCCCAATATGATCCCAATGAGGATGAGAAATAAAAAGATATTTAAGATCTTTAACATTTACTCCCATTTTTGCCATATTTCTAAGAAGAGCTCTTCCATTGCTCCCTGTATCAAAAAGAAAATAATCATCAATTACACAGCTAAATCCCCAAAAACTTTCCAAATTTTCATTTGCCTTATAATTATCAAAAACTATTTTAATTTTCATTTGAACCTCTTTATATAACTTGAAAGCTGTTTAAACATTTCGCTAATATTAATAATTTCTTTTTTCAAACTATTTAATTTCTCGTTTAATTTTAAAATATCTTTTTGAGTTTTTTCTACATCTTTTGCTACTTCTTTAGTAGATTTATCAGCTTGATTTATACTACTTTCAATTTCTTTTGTAAATTCGTTAGATTTTTCAGCTAATTTTCTAACTTCATCAGCAACAACAGCAAATCCTCTTCCATGCTCACCCGCCCTTGCTGCTTCAATTGCTGCATTTAAAGCAAGTAAATTAGTCTGATCACTGATTTCGTATATTAAGCCAGTATTATTTTTAATTTCTTTCATAGCTTCTTTTAAATTCTCTATTTTTTGAATAATATCGTTTTGAAAAGGTATAATATGAGAATCGTTAATTTGAATAATTTCATTAAGAGTAGCAATGGTACTTTCAATAATCTTATCAATATTATCTTCAAGTTTACTCATACTATTCATAAGCGAATTTAATGTATGGATAATTTCATTTATTGGCTTTTCTATAAATTTGAATTCATTATCATCTTCAAGAATTACTTCCAAATCTTTAATTTTTCCTTGTGCAATCAATTCCAAAACTTTTATAATAGGCTCTGATTGTTTTTTTAAATATTCTTTTTTTTCTTTTTCCTCTTTACTTTTATCTCTAAGAAGAGCATATGTTTTTATTAATTTATCATCTTTGTAAATAGGTAAAGCCAATACTTCTACAGGAATAATTTCTCCATTTTTTCTTTGTACATATGCATCAGAAGCTAAAAGCATACGCTTTTGTTCGCTTTCTCTTACTGCTTTACAAACTTTACACTCTTTTGGATTTTGAGGCCAAAGAATATTTGGAGCATGAGAAGTTTTTAATGTCTTTTCATCAATCCCAATAAGACTTAAAAATTTTTGATTCCACTCAACAATATCTCTTTTAGGATTTACACAAAAATACGCAAAATTATTTTTAAAAGAATTTAAAACATAAAATCTTTCATCACTTTCTTTTTTATATTCGATTACTTGCTTTAAAATTTCGTTTATATCCTCAGATTCTATATTAAATGT
>JAMORJ010000034.1 GCA_027063595.1 Nautiliaceae bacterium
TTGCTCCAAATGTTACTTTTAGATTTGATTTTGAATTAAGTGATGGAATTATCTCAAAAGAACAAAAAAGGGAACTATTTAAAACTATTTTAGAAGATTTAGGAGTAGGTGCTAAAACAAATGTAGGTTATGGTAAGTTGGAAGATTTTGAAAATATTCAAACACCAGAAGAAAAAATGGAAGAAGAACTTCAAAGAAAAGAAAGCAAATTTCAAGAAGTTATGAAAAGTGAAAGGATTGAAGATTTAGAAAGATTTAAAATAGATTATCAATACAAAACAGAAGAGATTGATAAAAAAATAGAAGAACTTAAAACTAATTTAGCAATTTCTGAAATTCAAAGAGCTTTTGATAATTTAGATAAATCTAATAAAAAACATATAGAAAGTTTTATCAAAAAATATGAAAATAATGAAAAAGCTCAACAATTTATAAATCAACTCAAAAATAATAATTCAAAACAAAATAATACTTCAATAGATGATATTATCAAAATCACCAAATTTAAACCTCTTCAAAACAAACTAAAAAATATTTCTTTATCAAATGAAGACAAAGAAATATTAAAAAATCATATTTTAAATAATATGGAAAAACTCAAAAAAAGAAAACAATTTCCATTTGGAGTATTAAAACCTATCTTTGGAGAAGATGAAACAAATAATATTGCTGATGAATTAGGATTAAAATAATTTTTAATCTCTTTTCATTTGTCCTACCCTAGTGGTTCTTTTTCATATTTATTTAAAATATCAAATAATCTCTTTTTAGAAATACTACCTTCAAAATTACTCTCTTCATCTCTTAATATAGCAATATTTATATTATTATCATTCGTAAGATATATTTCTATTATATATCTACTATTATTGATTAAAATCAAATCATTCTCAACTGCCTCAGATTTTTTTATAATTTCTTTTATCTCTTCTTTGCTAAATAAATTATAAAATTTTAAATCTAAATTTTTCATTTTCACTCCTCAAGTATATATTAAAGAGCAATTATATCAAATTTTTCCCATCCCCACTAATGAAAAAAAATTTAATTTAAGGAGTCCGTATGGAAAATATGGCAAAAGGTGTAGCGAAAAGAGTAGTTAAAAGTAGTGTAAATAAAGCAGCAGTGCCAACAGCAGTGAAGATTGCCCAAGTGGTAGGAGCAGAAGCTTCGACAGGAACGGCGATTGGAAGTCTAAGTGGTGCGGCAGCGACAAGTGCGACATTAGCGAGTGTAGGAAGTGGTGCTTCGGCAGCTTTGGGTGCGGTTGGAATAGCAGTAGCCCCAGCAGCAGCAGGAGCGGCTATTGTAGGAGCGGTGGCTTATGGAATAGGTAGTGCGATTTGTAGTATATTTGATTAAGGGTTAAAAACCCTTTTGCCCATTTATTTTATTTAAAAAAGGAGAAAAAAATGAGTATCGTAATAATTGATATTTTTAGACAAATTGGATTATCGTAAGTTTAAACTTATGATATCCTTTTTTATATCTTTTATTACATTTGAAGTAAAAATATTTTCTTTTATT
>JAMORJ010000035.1 GCA_027063595.1 Nautiliaceae bacterium
AGAAGCGACTTGGTATCTTTTAACTTATCAACTGAAGATATAGTAACGGAAGAAACTTACGATTTCATTATGGAAATAATAAAAAACGATGTAAACTTTGCAAGCAGGCTTACTTTTGAAATTCTTGAGAGCGAATCTATCCAAGATTATTCCATAGTAAAAAATTTTATAGACGAAGTTAAAAATTACGGAGTATGCATCGCAATAGACGATTTTGGAAGCGGATATTCAAATTTTGAGCATTTAATAAATTTGGATATAGATATAATTAAAATCGATGGAAGCTTAATTAAAAAAATTACAAATAACGATTTAATAGTCAAAACTATCGTAAATTTCTGTAAAGAAGCCCATATCAAATCAGTTGCGGAATTCGTCTCAAACGAAGAAATATTTAACAAAGTAAAAGAGCTTGGCATTGATTTTTCTCAAGGATTTTATTTAGGAAAACCTACTACTTTATGATAAAATAACATTTTAAAAAGGGTCTTTATGAAAAGAAAAGAAAATAGAATATTAATTAAATTTTCAGGAGAAGCTTTAGCTGGAGAAAACGGATTTGGAATCGATACTAAAACATTAAAATATCTTGCCGATGAAATTAAATCCGTAATAAACGAAGGATTTGAAGTAGCAGTTGTAATTGGAGGAGGAAATTTTATAAGAGGAGTTAGCGCCGCAAAAGATGGAATAATTAGAAGAACCAGTGGAGATTATATGGGAATGCTTGCAACCGTAATCAACGCAATTGCGATGCAAGAAGCCTTAGAAAACGACGGGCTTGAAGTTAGGGTTCAAAGCGCAATAAAAATGGAAGAAATAGCGGAAAACTTTATAGTTAGAAGAGCAATTAGACATTTAGAAAAAGGAAGAGTAGTTATTTTTGCAGCTGGAACCGGAAATCCGTTTTTTACAACGGACACAGCCGGAGTACTTAGAGCCAGCGAAATTGGAGCAGGCGCAATCATTAAAGCAACGAAAGTAGACGGAATATACGATAAAGACCCTAAAAAATATAAAGACGCCAAATTAATAAAAGAATTAAGTTACGATGAAGCTTTAAAAGATAATATTAGAGTAATGGATGATACGGCTATTGCTTTGGCAAAAGAAAACAAACTTCCAATAATCGTATGTAACATGTTTAAAAAAGGAAATCTTTTAAAAATTCTAAAAAAAGAACCAGATGCTGTATATTCTATAGTAAAGGAGAAATAATGAGAATAGAACAAATAAACGCTCAAGCTCTTGAGAGAGTAAATTACGATAGATACCTTTTAAGCCAAGCGGTTGCTAAAAGAGTAAATGAATTATTAAATGGAGCAAAACCTTTAATCGATTTACCTAAAAAAAACATGCAACTTACAGAAATTGCGATTATGGAAATTGCTCAAGGTTTAATCAAGGTAAAAGAGATTTGAAATTTAACGAATTAATCGAAAAAATTAAAAACATAAAAGATACAAAAGAAGCTTCTTCTTTGCTTCTTTCCCAAATAAATACTCCAAATATTCAAAAAGCTTTAAATTTTGCCATAAAAGCTCATGAAGGACAAAAAAGAAAAAGTGGGGAAGATTACGTAATCCACCCTATTTTAGTAGCTACAATTACCAATTTTTTTATAGACGATGAAAATGTAATAATAGCTGCTTTGCTTCACGATGTTGTTGAAGATACTTCTTATACGATAGAAGATATAAAAAAAGAATTCAATAAAGAAGTTGCTACATTAGTAGAAGGACTTACGAAAATTGTCGAAATAAGAGATAATTCCTTAATTCCTTCTACTTCCAATGAAAAACTTGCAAAAAGCGCTCTAACATTTAGAAAAATGCTAGTTTCTTCCATAAAAGACATTAGAGTTTTAATTATCAAACTTTGCGATAGATTACATAATATGCTAACACTTGATGCTTTGCCTTCTCATAAACAAAAAAGAATAGCCGAAGAAACTTTAATAGTATACGCTCCAATCGCTCATCGTCTTGGAATTTCAAAATTAAAAAACATCTTAGAAGATTTGGCGTTTAAATACCTTTTACCTCAAGAATACGAAAAAATAGATAGCTATATAAAACAAAACAAAGAAAAATTTCAATTAAAACTCAACTCTTTTATCCAAACGCTTGAGAAACTACTTCTTCAAAACGGATTTAATAATTTCGAAATAAAAAGCCGAATTAAACATTATTATTCGATTTATCTTAAAATGCAAAGAAAAGGCATATCAATAGAAGAAGTATTAGATCTTTTAGCAGTAAGAGTTATAGTAAAAGAACCAATAGAATGCTATAAAGCTTTAGGACTTATTCACCTTAATTTTAGACCTCTAATTTCAAGATTTAAAGATTACATAGCAATACCAAAAGAAAACGGCTATCAAACAATTCATACTACCGTCTATTCAAAAGATTCGATAATTGAATGTCAAATTAGAACATTTGACATGGATAAAAACGCAGAATTTGGAATAGCAGCTCATTGGAAGTATAAACTAAATACTGCTATTCCAAATACTTCGTGGCTTGAAGAAATGAAATTTGAAGAAAACATTGAAGATTTTTATGAACTTGCAAAAAATGATCTTTTTAGCGAAGATATAGTAGTTTATTCTCCAAAATTTGATACCTTCACCCTTCCTCTTGGAGCAACGGCTCTTGATTTTGCTTACGCCATTCATACAGATATAGGAAATAAAGCCATAGCAGCCTACGTAAATAAAGAAAAAGTTTCTCTTCTTCATCAATTAAAAACCGGAGATATAATAAAAATAGAAACAACAAATGAAGAAATTCCAAGGTGTAGTTGGATAAACGCACTAAAAACTAGCAAAGCAAAATATGAGCAAAAAAAATTGTGTAAGAAAAAAGAAGAAGAAATCAAAAGAAAATTAGCAATTACAATTTTAAAAACCATTTTTGATTTAAACGAAATAAAAATCAAAGCTTTAATAAAAACCAACAATCTCTGTAACAAAATAGAAAAAATAGTAGATGATGAAAACTTCTTAAAAGAAGTTATAAAAAAACTAAAAAACACTCTCAAAAAGAAGAATCTTTTATACTTTAAAAACGTAACCCTAAAAGAATACATATTTGGAAATATAAAAATTTTAAGCAACAAACCAATTAACGAAATAAAATTTAACTATTGCTGTCACCCTAAACTTGGAGATAAAATAATTGGAATATTAGATAAAAAGGAAGTTGAAATTCACCAAAGATTTTGTAATAATGCTGAAAAATTTTTAGATAAAGCGGTCTTTGTAGAATGGATTGACAATAATCAGGATAGATTTTTCCTAAGCGTAAGGCTTAAAAACAAAAAAGGAGAATTAAATAAATTTATTTCTCTTTTAACAAAACTTGATATTTTTATTCACTCAATCAATTTAAGCAAAGACGGAAATTGTAAAATCGAAATAGAATTTGATAAAAAAAGATTTAATAACATAAAAGAAAAAATTTCAAAAAATTATAAGATAATAGAATTTGTTCCATTAAAAGACGCTTATAACTTATGAAAGGAAATAAATGGATAAAATAAAAAAAGCAATGGCCGAAATTAAAAGAGGTAGCAGTGAAATAATCGGTGAAGAAAAAATAGAAGAGCTTATTAAAAGATATTTTCAAACTGGAGAGAGATTTACGATAAAAGCTGGTTTTGACCCAACTGCACCTGATTTACATCTAGGACATACCGTTTTGCTTCAGAAATTAAAAACTTTTCAAAAATATGGAGCAATCGTTCAGTTCTTAATAGGAGACTTTACTGCTCAAATAGGAGATCCAACTGGAAAAAACAAAACAAGAAAGATGTTAACTCCAGAGGAAGTTAAAGAAAACGCAAAAACTTACAAAGAACAAGTTTTTAAAATACTAGATCCTAACTATACACAAGTAGTATTTAACAGCGAATGGCTAAACGCTTTAGGAGCGGCTGGGATAGTAGAACTTGCAACAACTTACACAGTTGCAAGAATGTTAGAAAGAGATGATTTCGAAAAAAGATTTAAAAGCAATACTCCTATTGCAATTAGCGAATTTATCTATCCTCTTCTTCAAGGATACGATAGCGTAGCTTTAAAAAGCGATATAGAAATTGGAGGAACCGACCAAAAATTTAATTTATTAATGGGAAGACATCTTCAAAAAGTTTATAACATAGGAAAAGAACAAAGCGTTATGATGATGCCTTTGCTCGTTGGACTTGATGGCGTAAATAAAATGAGCAAATCTCTTGGAAATTATGTAGGAATTACCGAAGATCCTAATACTATGTTTGCCAAAATCCTTTCAATTCCAGATGAAATTATGTGGGATTGGTTTGAACTGCTTAGCGATAAAAGCATAGAAGAGATAGAAGAATTAAAAAAAGAAGTAAAAAACGGTCGAAATCCAAAAGAAATAAAAGAGCTTTTAGCAATTGAAATAGTAGATAGATTTCATGGAGAAGGTACCGGAATAAAAGCAAAAGAACATTTTGACAAAGTTCATAAGTTTGGTCAAATTCCAGAGGACATTAAAACGTATGAAATAGAACCAATGAACGTAGTAGATGCTTTGGTAGTTACAAACTTAGCAAAATCAAAAAGCGAAGCAAGAAGACACATTAAAGGCGGAGGAGTTAGAGTAAATCAAGAAAAAATAACCGAACCAATAGAACTTAAAAGCAATAATGAATATATTCTACAAATAGGCAAAAGAAAATTTGCAAAAGTAAAGGTAAAATAATGAAGCCGTTAAAAATAGGCAAATGGAAAATAAAATATCCAATAATTCAAGGTGGAATGGGACTTGGAATTAGTTGGGATAGATTAGCCGGAAATGTTAGTAAAGAAGGAGCTCTTGGAGTAATTAGTGCAGTTGGTACCGGATACTACGACAATAAAAAATACGCAAAAAAACTCGTAGAAGGAAGACCTTTAAGCGAAAAAGAATTCTATTCAAGAGAAGCCCTTTTTAAAATTTTTGAAAATGCAAGAAAAATATGTAACGACGCTCCTCTTGGATGTAACATTTTATATGCAATAAACGATTACGCAAGAGTAGTAAGAGACGCTTGTGAAGCTGGAGCAAATATTATAATTACAGGAGCTGGACTTCCAACCGATATGCCTGAATTCACTCGAGATTTTCCAGACGTAGCGCTTGTGCCAATCGTCTCAACCGATAGAGCCTTTAGAGTAATCGCAAAAAGATGGGAAAAAAGATATAAGCGTCTTCCTGATGCCGTAATCGTAGAAGGCCCTCTAAGCGGAGGTCATCAAGGTTTTAAATACGAAGATTGCTTTAAAGAAGAAAATCAGCTTGAAAATTTAATACCAAAAGTTAGAGAAGAAGTAGATAAATGGGACAAAAACATTCCAATAATAGCAGCTGGAGGAATTTGGGATAGAAAAGATATTGAAAAATTTTTATCTCTTGGTGCTAATGGAGTGCAAATGGGAACTAGATTTGCTCTAACTTTTGAATGCGATGCAAGCGATGAATTCAAACAAACTTTGCTTAACGCAAAAAAAGAAGACATTATTCTTATGAAATCTCCTGTTGGATATCCGGCAAGAGGCATTAGAACAAAACTAATAGAAAAAGTAGAAAAAAAACAAGGTCCAAAAATCAAATGCATTTCAAATTGCGTAGTCCCATGCAACAGAGGCGAGGAAGCAAAAAAAGTAGGATACTGTATAGCTGATAGACTTGCCGATGCTTATATGGGAGATTTGGAAAATGGACTCTATTTTAGCGGAGCTTATGCTTATAGAGCCGATAAATTAATAAGCGTAAAAGATTTAATTAAAGAGTTAACGCAAGAATGAAAAAACTAATAATTTTTCTTTTTTCTTTTCTTTTTGCATGTAACACTTCTTCTTACAACGCGGCTTATAACGATTATTATAAATATCAACAAAAATATATAGAAGCATTGCTTGATAACAACAAAAAAGCAGAAATTTTAGCTTTAAAAGAATTAATAAAATGCGGTAAATTTTTAAATTTCGATACTAGCAATTACGAAAAAAAATTAAAAAATTTAACCCCAAAAAATAACATTTATTCTAAATACATAAAAATTCATTCTCTAAATCCTCTAAAACTCACTCTTCCAAAAAACTACAAAATTAATCATTTCATAATAAAAAAAAATGGATACAAAGAAATTTTTGACATAAAAAATGCAATTACTCCTAAATTTATTACGAAAAAAATCAACAACATAACTTTAAAAATAGCTCAATTTAATAAAAATACAGTAAGAATAGTTTTTTACGCCCAAAAAAGATTTAACTTAAATTATAAAATATCAAATAACAAACTCATAGCAAAAATTACAAATAAAAATCCAATTAAAAAAGCTAATTTTTTACCAATAAATACTTCAAAAAAAATTATAGTAATTGACCCTGGTCATGGAGGAAAAGACGCTGGAGGAATTGGACTTTGGGGCAAAAAAGAAAAAGTAGCCGTTTTAAGCATTGCAAAAAAAACCGCATCCATTCTTCGAAAGAAAGGATATATAGTATATCTTACACGAACAGGGGATTATTTCATACCTTTAAAAAAAAGAACTCATTTTGCAAACCAAAAAAAAGCGGATCTTTTTATATCTATTCATTGTAACATAGCACCAAGACATATTAAAACTCCCAACGGATTAGAAATTTATTATCTCTCTCCTACTAGAAGCGAAAGAGCAATAAGAGTTGCCAAACTTGAAAATAAAGAAATTAAAGGATTAAACTATATCGATCAAAGAGTAATTTTAAAATTTTTAAATAAAGACAGAATAATAGATTCTCATAAACTTGGTATAGACATAAAAAACAGTATTTTAAAAAACGTAAGAAAAAAAGGATTTTATTTAAAAGATGGAGGAGTTAGACCAGCTCCTTTTTGGGTATTGGTAGGAACTCAAATGCCTTCAATTTTAATAGAAACAGGATATCTTACAAATCCAAGAGATGCAAAAAATTTATTTAACCCACTATTTCAATGGCAAATGGCAAAAGGAATAGCCGAAGGAATTGATAATTATTTTAGAAAAAACCCTTAAATTAATTCAAACTCCATCGTTTGATAATTATAGTTATATACTTTCCCTTCTTCAAAAATGTAATACCAACCATAAATATTAAGTTTACCTTCTTTTACTTTTTCTTTAACAAAAGGATAAGTTAAAAGATTTTTAATTTGAAGAATTATGTTTTCTTTTTCAATTTCTTCTTTTGATTTGTTTAAATCAAGTTTATTTTTTACAAGACTTAACCATTTAATTACATTTGGAAGCTTTTGTAATTCTTCTTTTGGATATCTAAGAGCCTTTAATCCTCCACAATCGCTATGCCCACATACTATAATATTTTCTACTTCAAGATATAAAACGGCATATTCAAGCGCCGAAGCTGTGCATTTATAAGTTGCATTATTTTCATCAAAAGGAGGAACGATGTTTGCGATATTTCTAACTACAAACAACTCTCCAGGATCGCTTGAAGTAAATAAATTAGGCACTATCCTACTATCAGAACACCCAATAAAAAAAGTATGAGGAGATTGCCCTTTTTCTAATTTTTTAAAAATTTCTTGTTTTTTTACAAACTCTTCTTTTGAAAATTTCTTTACATTTTTAAAAATCTCTTTCATTACATTTCCTTTACAAGCCTCTCAAGCCAATTTACTATCCTCTCAATTGATTTAATATTTACCCTCTCTTTAATTGAATGAGGATTTTCGATAATTGGTCCAATACTCGCTACTTTTACGTTAAGTTTATTTTTAAGAATTCCGCATTCAAGTCCAGCATGAATAACTTTTAATTCTTTTTTAGTAATTTGTTGAAGCTTTTTAGTAAATTCGTTTTCTTCGGGAGTCCAAGCCGGATATTCTCCTTCAAATATAACATTAGCCCCTTGTGCTTTAGCTAAAATATATTCTTTAAGCTCTTTTAATTTTTCATTAGAATTTGCTCTTGCGCTCAAGACAACCTCAAATCCATCCAATAGAGCAAAATTTATCGATTTACTTACAACTTTATATTTAAAATCAAATTCAAGCACTCCATGAGGAAGTTCTTTTAAAAAATGAATATATTTTTCATCATAAACTTCAATTTCTTCTTCTCCGTCAAATACTTCATAAGAAATAGCGCTAACCGGAATAGAATTTCTCTTTTCTCCCCCTTTAAGATAAGAAGTTTTATTAACTCTTTTTAACAATTCCACTATTGCATTTGGAATATTTTTATCTATATCAATCCCACTATGACCACCTGGAAGTTTATCTATTTTTAATTCTCCTTTTATTCCATATACGATTTTCGTAGATTTTGGATAAATAATTTTAGCATCAACTCCTCCAGCGCTTCCAATATAAATATTTTCATCTTCACTATCAAGATTTAAAAGATATTTTGATTTTATTTTAAGCTCCAAATTAAACGCTCCAATTAAACCTATCTCTTCATCATTAGTAAACAAAAATTCAAGAGGTTTTTTAAGAGAAGCAAAATAAAGCATTATAGCTATACCTATACCATTATCTGCACCAAGAGAAGAATTTTTTGCCATAAGCCAATCATCTTTTTTTATTATCTCTATATTAGGAGCACTTCCAACACAAACCATATCATAATGCGCTTGTAAACAAAGCTTTGGATTATCGCAAGTTGCCAAAATATTTCCCGCTTTATCAACTTTAACTTCATAACCAAAATTTTTACACCAACTTACGATAAAATCTCTAAGCTCTTGAGTATTGCCACTACAATGAGGAATTTTCGTAATTTTTTCAAAAATATTTAAAACTTCATTATTCATTTTCAACTCTCCATCTTGTTATAATTTCAATAAAAAGAGCAAAAATGAGATTTATTTTAATAATCATACCACTTTTTTTTATAAGTTGCGTTAGTAAAGAAGGAATTTTTTACAAACTTCCAGAATGCGAAGAAAACTATGGGCTTTATGGAACTTATTACAAAGAGTGTAGAGGTTATTTAATAAAATTTCGCAAAAAAAAGAAAAAAATTTGTTTAGAATGTAATTAATGGAGCATTGAAATGGAGTTAAAAGAAATATTAAACGAAAGAAAAAAATGGTTTTTGTGGAAAAATATAAAACCAATTTATGAAAGATTAAATAAATTTAAAACAAAAAATCTTAAAATTAAAACCATAAAATTAAACGACATTATTGAAATAGAAACGCAAACCGACGATAAAGAAATCGCTCAAATAGCAAAAATGCTAAAACCTTGGAGAAAAGGTCCTTTTAAAATAAACGAACTTTTTATTGATAGCGAATGGAAAAGTTACATAAAAT
>JAMORJ010000036.1 GCA_027063595.1 Nautiliaceae bacterium
GTGGCTATTTTAGGCATATACATTTAATCTTTCTTTTGCTTTGTTTTCTAACATTTGTGCATCTTGAACTACTTTTAAATCTTGAGGACTTGGATTTACTGGAGCAAGAGCTGCGGCTTTTACTTGCTTGGCTATTTTTATTGTTTCTTCTGGAGTTTTTCCTTTTTGAAGTTTTATTGGAACTTCTCCAGAAATTGCGTACTTTTTACCATCCGGTCCTATAACGTAGGAATAATGAGGTGCTCCGGCTAAATTTCCACCAACAATTTTGTGAGCTATTTCGTGTGCTTTTACTTTTGAATCTATTTGTTGAAGTTTTATAACTTTTTCTTTTATTTTTAAATCATTTTTATAGTTTAGAATGTTTTTGTAGCCTAGAATAGGTGAATGATTTGTAATTATTATTTTTGTCTCCTTTTTGTTTTTATTATACTATTTTTTATTAAAAAACTCTATGATAGCTTTTGCATCTTTTTCGTTTAAAACTTCTTTTAATTCTTCAAAAGTTGCTTTTTTAATATTTTCAAATGTTCCAAAATAATTTAAAAGTTTGGTCATTTTAGCTTTTCCTATTCCTTTAACTTCTAAAAGTTCAATTTTTGTGTCTTTTTTTCTTTTCGTTTTTCTATGAAATTCTATTGCGAATCTATGAGCTTCGTCTCTTAACATTTGAAGAAATTGAAGTCTTTTGTCGTTTTCGCTAAGTTCAAGTTTTTCTATTTTAGATTCGTTTAAAAAGTATATTTTATCTTTTGCTTTCCCTTTTGCTCTATGAGCTTTTGCGTCGATTTTTTCCTTGGAAATTGCCAAAATATCGACATTGACTCCGCTATTTTGAATTATTTCTTGTGCTATTTTAAATTGAGCGTTTCCTCCATCAATTAGCCAAAGATCTGGTGGAGAAGTTTTTTCAAAACTTTTTGCTCTTCTTAAAAGCAATTCTCTCATTTGAGAATATTCGTCTTTACCTTCAAGATGATAGTGTCTATATTCTTCTTTTTTAAAGTTTCCATTTTCCCAAACTATCATTGCTCCAACAATAGCTTCTCCTCTTAAGTGAGATGTATCGAAAACTTCGATTTTATAAGGGATATTTGATAAATTAAATAAGTTTTTAAGTTCTAGTAAAATTGTATTTTCCTTTTGATTTTTGAGTATTTCATTTGCGTTTATCTTAGCAAGATTTATTAAGGATTTTTTTTCTTTGGTTGTAGGAGTTATGATAGAGATTTTTTTTTGAAATTTTTCGCTTAAGAATTTACTAAGCCATTCTCTTTCTTCAAAATCTTCTCCGACTAAAATTTTGTTGGAAGTAAAAGGAGTTTGTGTAGAATAAAATTCTAAAATAGCTCTTGTATAAATTTCTCCTTTTTCAGGAATTGTTTGTGAATTTATTATACTATGAGAACTTGCAACTACTTTTCCGTTTCTAACGAATATTCTAATTACTATAGCTTTTTTTTCTATGATTTCGACTACGAAAATATCTAAATCTTCTAATTTTGCCAAATCTACGTTGGAATATATTTCAGCGCTTTCAATGGCTTTTATTCTGTCTCTAATTTCAGCGGCTTCTTCAAATTGAAGATTTTGAGCGTATTTTTCCATTTTTTTATATAAAATATTTAAAATTTTGTCTTTGTTTTCTATCAGTTCAATGGCTTTATCGATATATTTTTTATATTCTCTGCTGGTAATATTTCCAATACAAGGAGCAAGACATCTTCCTATTTGATAATAAAGACAAGCTTTTTTCCCTCTAAGACAGCTTTTACTTTGAACCAAAGGTATTTCTTCATAAATCGTTTTTAATATTGCGTTTGCTCCGCTACTAAAAGGTCCAAAATATTTAACGTTTTTTCCTTTTACCACTTTTCTTGTAATTTGAGGCATAGGAAAAGGCTCATCAAAATCTATGTAAATGTAAGGGTAAGTTTTGTCGTCTCTAAGCAAAATATTATACTTTGGTTTTAATTGTTTAATTAGAGAATTTTCTAAAATTAGCGCGTCGTTTTCATTTTCTACTACTATATAATTTAAATCTTTTGTTTCGCTTATCATTTTATAAATTCTTGGAGATAGATTATCAGCAGGTCTAAATGGAGCGAATCTAAAATAACTTCTTACTCTTTTTTTTAAACTTTTTGCTTTTCCAATATAAAGTAATTTTCCATTTTCGTCAAAATATTGATAAACTCCAGGTTTATCCGGTAAAAGTTTTATTTTTTCAAGTAATTTTTCCATTTAAAATAGCCTTTATTTCTTCGAATTTTTTTCTGATTTGTTCGTTTTTGGCATTTATTTTAAAATCTCCAGCTTTTTTAAAATAAAATTTAATATCTTTTGGAGGTTTTGGCAAAGGTGTATATTTATAATTCGTTACGATTTTTTTTGGATTTATTTGAGAGCAAATTCCGCTTTTATGCATTAAAGAAATAATTTCAAAAATCATCTTTCTTTTGTAAAAAATTTCTTGTCTTAAAGCTGGATGTGATACGAAAATATATAAAGTATCTCCTTTATAAACCATTTTTGAGATATATTTTTTGTAATTTTGCGGCATTAGTGATATAATTTTCCTTAAACAACGATACTTGTTTAATTTATTATCAAAAGGTTTTAAAAGATGAGATATTATTTCGTTTGCCTTTTTCATATTGTAATTATATCTGTTTTTTTTGGATGTGGATATAAAGCGCCTCCGACTTGGACGGAAAATAAACAAGAAACGAATGTAACTGATGTTAAAATTTTAGATATTAATGGAACTTTAAAGGTGAAAATAAAATGAAATTCGATACCATCATAATTGGTAGCGGTTTAGCGGCTTTATGGTGTGCTAAATTTTTGAATGAAAAAAATAAAAAAACATTAATTATTACTAAAAATATGGTTTGGGATTGTAACTCTTTTTATGCACAAGGTGGCGTTACAATGGCTCTTGATAAAGATGATGTTCCTCTTCATATAGAAGATACTATAAAAGCTGGAAGTTTTCATAACGATAAAAGAGCCGTTGAGATTTTAAGCAAAGCTTCTTTGGAACTTAAAAAAGAAATATTTGAATATGGATTTAGATTTGATGAAAAAGTAACTAAAGAGGGTGCTCATTCAATTCCAAGAGTATATCACGCAGGGGGAGATGCAACTGGAAGAGAGCTTCATAAATTTATCTTCAAAAAAGATAAAAGTTTTTTTATGGACGAAGCGTTAGTATTTGATATCTTAATTAAAGATAAAATAGCATATGGAGTTAGTGTATTTAAAAACAACGAAAAATTTAATATTTATGCCGATAATGTCGTAATTGCAAGCGGAGGAATAGGGGCTCTTTATAAATACGATACAAACGCAAGGACTATTGCAGGAGAAATGCAAGGTTTAATGGTAGAGAAGGGGATAAAATTAAAAGATATGGAATTTACTCAATTTCATCCAACTGTATTTATTGAAATGAAATTTTCTCAAAAATTGCTTTTAACCGAAGCTCTAAGGGGAGAGGGCGCTTTTGTAATTGATGAGAAAGGAGAGAGATTTTTATTTAAATATGATAAAAGAGGTGAACTTGCCGGACGAGATATAGTAAGCAGAGCTATATTTTTACATCAGCAACAAGGTCATAAAGTTTTTCTTGACGTTTCGATGTTTGATGAAGAATATTTTAAAAATAGATTTCCAACAATTTATCAAAAGCTTAGAGATTTTGGAATTAATGTTCCTTATGAAAAAATACCTATTTCTCCTGCCTTTCATTATATGATGGGAGGGATTGAAGTTGATTTGAATTCGAAAGTAAAAGGATTTGAAAATTTATATGCAATTGGAGAAGTAGCTAATACTGGAGTTCATGGGGCAAATAGATTAGCAAGCAACTCTTTGCTTGAATGTTTTGTATTTGCAAAAAAAGCGGCAAACGAAATTGTTTTGCAAAATTTCAAAACAAATGGTACAATTTTTGAAATTAACAATGAAGAGCTTTTCAAAAAAGAAGATAAAAAATATAAAAACCTTTTAAGAGAATATATGTGGAAAAATGTTGGAATCATAAGAGACGAAAAAGGATTAAAAGAAACTCTAAATTTTATAGAAACATCTCTAAATAGGGTAGGTAGAATGACAAGGCTTAGATTTTTAACGGCAAAAGAAATTGTAAAAGCCGCTCTTAATAGAAAAAAATCACTTGGAGCTCATTTTAGAAAGGATGAACATGGAAGTAATTAACTTAACAAACACTTGGATAGGGTATTTAGTTTTAGCTGTTTTCGTAATTGGATATTTTTTTATCGCAACGGAAGAAAAGTTTGAATTAAATAAAGCAAAGCCGGCACTTTTTATTGGAACCTTTTCTTTTATGATGATTGGGTTTTATTTTGCCATTAATCATTTAGATCCTACTCCTCTTCATCATGCGTTAAAAGAATTAATTGAAGAAATCGCTGAGATTTTCTTTTTTTTATTTGTTGCAATGACTTATATCGAGGCTTTAATCGAAAGAGGAGTTTTTGATGCTCTTAGATATAGATTGATTTCAAGAGGCTATAGTTATAAAAAACTTTTTTGGATAACTGGAACGCTTGCTTTTTGGATAAGCCCTGTTGCTGATAACTTAACCACTGCTTTGATTTTATCAACAGTGCTTTATACTATCGATAAACACAATGAAAATTTTTTGGTTCCAGGAGCAATAAATATCGTAGTTGCTGCAAATGCGGGAGGTGCTTGGTCTCCTTTTGGGGATATTACCACTCTTATGGCTTGGACGGCTGAAAAAGGAGAGTTTATTGACTTTTTATATCTTTTCCCTGCGTCGTTTTTTGGATGGTTTTTGACGGCATTTTTGCTTAGTATTTTTGTACCAAAAGGAGAACCTCATTTTGACGCTTTAACTACTCCAAAAGTTGAAATTAAAACAGGTGGCAAAGTAGTTATTTTTCTTGGATTTTTTACCATTTTTATTGCAGTAGTAGGGCATATTTTTATGCATTTTCCAGCAATGTGGGGTATGATGTTTGGATTGTCGTTATTGCTTTTATATTCTCTTTATCATAAGAAAAAACATAAAGAACATTTTAATGTTTTTGTAAATATGCAAAAAGTAGAAAACGATACTTTGCTTTTCTTTTTTGGGATTTTAAGTGCCGTAGGAGCTTTGGCATTTGTTGGATGGCTAATTTATATTACAAAACTTTATGAGATAATTGGTCCAACTTGGGCAAATATTAGCGTTGGGTTTATTAGTGCAATTATTGATAATGTTCCTGTAATGGCAGCAATTTTAAAAGCTAATCCTCCTATGGGAATTGATCAGTGGTTGCTTGTAACTTTAACAGCTGGAATTGGAGGTAGTTTAATTAGTTTTGGTAGTGCCGCTGGAGTTGGAGTAATGGGTAGAATGAAAGGAATTTATACTTTCTTTTCTCATATGAAATTTGTTTGGGCTGTTTTGGCTGGGTATATTTTAAGCATTGCGATTTGGTATGTTCAGTTTGAAATTTTAGGTCTTTATTAGATAAAATTTCAATAAAAAAGGAAATAAATGCAGGTAGAGATTTTAATTCTTGATTTTGGAAGCCAATATACTCAATTAATAGCAAGAAGACTTAGAGAAGAAGGTATTTATAGTGAAATAGTCCCATATTATGAAGGATTAAAAGCAGCAATAGAAAAAAAACCAAAAGGAATTATATTTAGTGGAGGTCCAGCAAGCGTTTATGATAAAGACGCTTATAGAGTAGATAAAAAGATTTATGAGCTTAACATTCCAATTCTTGGAATATGTTATGGTATGCAATTGATTACAGTTGATTTTGGAGGAGAAGTAGTTAGAGCTGATCATCATGAATATGGGAAAGCGGAGCTTTTTATAGACGAGCCTCATAAAATTTTTAAAGATGTTAGTAATCCTACAATTGTTTGGATGAGTCATTCAGATAGAGTTGAAAAATTACCAAAAGGATTTAAAAGAATAGCTCATACCACTAATGCTCCATATGCCGCTATTGTAAATGAAGAGAAAGAAATTTACGCAATTCAGTTTCATCCAGAAGTTACTCATAGCGTTGAAGGAAATAAAATCCTTAGAAACTTTGCAAGGGAAGTGTGTAAAGTTACAAGTAAATGGGATATGGCTCACTTTGCAAAAGAACAAATTAAAAAGATTAGAGAAATAGTAGGGGATAATAAAGTTATTTGCGCTTTGAGTGGAGGAGTTGATAGTAGTGTTACCGCTGCACTCTTACACGAAGCTATTGGAGATAAACTTATTCCTATTTTTGTTGATACAGGACTTCTTAGAAAAAATGAAAGAGAAGAGGTAGAACATGCATTTAAAAATGTCTTAAAAGTTCCTTTAATTACAATAGATGCAAAAGATAAGTTTTTAAGTAGATTAAAAGGAGTAACAGATCCTGAAGAAAAAAGGAAAATTATTGGGCATACTTTTATTGAGGTTTTTGAAGAAGAAGCCAAAAAACATAAAGATGCTAAATTTTTAGCTCAAGGTACTTTATATCCAGATGTAATTGAAAGTGTTTCAGTTAAAGGACCAAGTAAAACAATTAAATCTCACCATAATGTAGGAGGTTTGCCTGATTGGATGCAATTTGAATTAATTGAACCTTTAAGAGAACTATTTAAAGATGAAGTTAGAAAACTTGGACTTGAACTTGGTCTTCCAAGAGATTTGGTATATCGTCATCCATTTCCAGGTCCTGGACTTGCTATTAGAATAATGGGAGAAGTAAATGAAAAAGATTTGGAAATTTTAAGAGAAGCAGATTATATATTTATTCAAGAACTTAAAGCTTGGGGGCTTTATGATAAAGTATGGCAAGCGTTTGCCGTTCTTTTAAACGTAAGAAGTGTTGGAGTTATGGGGGATAATAGGACTTATGATAATACCATTGCTCTTAGAGCCGTTAGTTCAACAGACGGAATGACGGCAACTTTTTCTCATCTTCCTCATGAATTTCTTGAAAGAGTTTCAACAAGAATAATTAACGAAGTAGATGGAGTAAATAGGGTAGTTTACGATATTTCAAGTAAACCTCCTGCTACTATTGAATGGGAATAATTAGTGAAAAAAACAATTTATTTATTAACTGATGAAAAGTATGAAGGAGCAGTAAATTTTCCGGTTATAAAAATAAAATTTTTTTCTCCTTCCTTTTCTTTTGAAAACATTGATTTTTTACTTTTTACTTCAAAAAACGGTGTAAGGGGTGTTGATAGATTAACCAATAAGTGGAAAGAATATCCTTCTTTTGCAATAGGAGAAGCTACCGCAAAAGAAATTGAAAAAAGAGGTGGGAGAGTTGAATTCATAGCTAAAAGTGCTTATGGAGATGAATTTGCAAAAGAAATTAACAAATACTATAAAAGCAAAACTTTTCTTTTTTTTAGAGCAAAAAAAATTATTTCTCCAATTAAAAAAATAATAGAGCCTCAAAATAAATTAAAAGAAGTAATAATTTACGAAACTATTTGTAATAATCCAAGCTTTAACTTACAAAAACCAAGCATAGTTATTTTTTCTTCTCCTTCAACCGTAAAATGTTTTGCTAGAATAGAAACATTTGAGAATATTGATATTATAGCAATTGGGAAAAAAACTCTTAAAGAATTAAAAAATTATGTCAACGAAGAGAAAATTTTTCTTCCAAAAAAACCATCTATTAAAGAATGCATTAAATTAGCTCAAACACTTGATTAAAAATTTAAATTTTTTAGTCTGAAAATTTATTAGTTTATTTTCTAAGAAAACTTGATTGACTTTCACTTAAAGTTTTTGTATAATTTCATTGCCTGGGAGGAGCGCTACCCGCACATTTTGGGGCCCTACACCAATACTTATAGGGGAGATGGTAGCGGCTGGGGTGTGCGGCGGCTTTTAGCTGCCCCTAAACCAGCCCTCCTATCCCCACTTTGTGGCTCATGGGAGCCCAAAGTCACTGCGTGAACGCCCTCCTGGGTTTTTAAGTTGTTTTAAAAATGTGTCTGATACAAAATAATAGAATTGAAAATATAATTTTATAGAAATTAAAATAAATCCCTATAAAATGCTACTCCTATACTGATTCTTGTTACGCTCTTATCGTAATCTATCAGACTTTCTCCATATCCTGAGAAAAATTTAAAAAACCAATAAATCGTTTCTGAATTGTATATAGGTGTAAAATAATCAAATTCTACAGCACCTTTGTTTTCTTTTATTCTAAGATTATTTCTTAGTTTGATACCATATAAATCGTTTTTATATAAATATTTTATTACTATTTGTCCGTATCCGTAATATTTTGTTATATCGGGATTGTCATCGTTATCTTCATTTTCGGGAATTCTATACCATCCTTCCACTTTTAAAAACAAATTTTTCCATTGCCAAAAAGTTGCTAAAACAAGTCTATTCCAAGATCTTGATTTTTCTCCACCTTGGCCGTTTGAATGGTGTCTTATGCTAAATTGAACAGCTTTTAATTTGCTTAAATGGTCAATCTTATTTGGAGTTGGAACTGTTATAAAGAGTTCAGGAATGTAATTTGTTTCTCTAAAAGGAGCTGAATATGCATATGCTCTCCAAAAAGAAACTTGGGTATAAGCAAAAGAAATATATTCATTAAATCCGAATAAATTATAACTTAAAAGTTTTTGAAGACTTATTTGAAATTCAATTTCCGTTTCTTTTTTTGTAGGGGAGTAAGCTATAGGTAAAAAGTAATTAGAATGATAGGGCAGTATGCCATAATCTCTTTTTACAATTTTTTCTATTTCTTTTTTTACGTTAGGTTTTGAAGTGTCAACTTTGGAGTAAGCAAATTGTAAAGCTTTTTCGTATTGAGTGCTTTCTTTTAACTCATTTCTTACGATATATGAATATTCGTTGGCTGCTTTTTTATACCAGTAAAAAGCCTTTTTTATGTTTTTTTTTACACCAAGACCATTTTCGTACATATAAGCAATCAAATATGCTGCTTCTTTGTTTCCTTTTTTTGCTTCTTGTAAAATTTTAGGGTAAGATGATTTATATTTTTTTTGCTTATACAATTTTAAAGCTGTGGTGTAATCAATTGTTAAGTTAGATTCTGATATATTGGCAGCTGTTAAAGAGAGTGCAAAAAAAAGAAGAA
>JAMORJ010000037.1 GCA_027063595.1 Nautiliaceae bacterium
AACATAACAACAGCACCAACAGCCGGAATAATACCATTAACTACGGCATCTTTTACAAATCCATCAGGCAATAATCCCCCAACCCATTCTCCAAACGCACTAAAACTTGCATCGATATAATCCATTGGAATACTTCCCAAACTAAAAGTAGCTTGAAAAATAACCCACATAATAAATAAAAATATAGGAAATCCAAAAATTGGATGAATTAAGATTTTATCTATTTTTTCTGTCAGAGTCTCTTTTTTTGCTTTTTTTGCTATTTGAGTTACAATTCCTTTGCTTAAAGCAAATCTCTCTTCAAACATAATAGTTTTTGTATCATCTTCGTCATATTCGACTCTTAACCTCTCTTTTGCAGCTTTCAAAACGTCAAGCAATTCTCCATACCAAGGCTTTTCGTGAACTATCTTATAAAGATCCTCGTCATCTTCCAAAAGTCTAATAGCAACAAACCTTTTAGAAAATTTGCACTCTTTTATTTTTTCTTTTAAATTTTCGATTTCTTCTTCAACAATTTCAGAATAATAAACTCTTGGAATGTTTTTTTCTTCGTATGTTTTAATTACTTTATTAAAAAGTTCTTCAAGCCCAAATTTCTCTTTTGCAGATACCCTCTCAGCCCTTATGTTTGTTAGTTTAAAAAATTTATCCGTATTTATCTCACCACCTTGCTTTGAATATTCATCATACATATTAAAAGCAACTACCATTGGAGATTGTATATCTGCAAGCTGCCAAGTAAAAACCAAATTTTTTTCAAGCTGATTTGAATCAACAACATTTAATATCAAATCATACTCTTCATTTAAAAGATAATTTTTTGTAACTTGCTCCTCTGGAGTATATGGATGAAGTGAATAAGTTCCCGGTAAATCTATAAGCTTTATTTTATATTCGCCCCTTTCAAATTCAACTTCTTTTTTTTCAACCGTAACACCCGAAAAATTTCCAACATGTAAAGTTGCACCAGAAATAGAATTTATAAGATGACTCTTTCCAACATTTGGCTGACCAACTAATGCTACTTTAATTTCTTTCATTACTTCTCCTTATACTTTTTCTACCTCAATTTGCGCTGCTTCTTCTTCTCTTAGAGCAATACTTGAATTGCCTACTTCAACATCAAAAGTATTTTTTGCCAAAGTGTGTTTTAATACTTTTATATTTTCGCCTTTAGTAAAACCCATTGCCAATAATTTTGATTTTAAAGGCTCTTTTGCGTAAATTTTCTTAATTATTCCACTCTCTCCAATTTTAAGCTCATTTAGTCTCATTTTTCCCCTTTTTTGTTTGGTATAATATCAGCAACTAAAAAAAACTTTTTTGATATATATCAAAAAAAGGGAAAAAATGTACGCAATTGAATATTATACCTATAATGGTTATAAACATCGGAAGAAGATTTGGGGTTTCCTCTTGAAATAGCACCAAATCCCGTAATATCCTACCAATATTTAACAACAATTCCAAAGTTTTTAAAAGCAAAACTCTATAAAAACGAAAACGCAAAATTTAAAAAGTGAGAGATTTTACAACAAAAACATTAAAAATAACCGATACAAAATACAAAAAAGAAATTAATTTTGATACGATATTTAAAAAATTAAGGAGAAGAAAATGAAACTATCAACCCCTCTAAAATCAAATTCAATTAAAATTATGCTACTTGGAAGTGGGGAACTTGGAAAAGAAGTGGCAATTGAAGCAAATCGCCTTGGATGTGAAGTTATAGCGGTTGATAGATATCCAAACGCCCCTGCAATGCTCGTTGCTCAAAAATCATACGTTATAGATATGAAAAATAAAGAGCAAGTACTTGATGTTATAAGACGTGAAAAACCTGATTTTGTATTACCTGAAATAGAAGCCATAAACATAGAAGCTCTTTTTGAAGCTGAAAAAGAGGGAATTCATGTTATTCCAAATGCAGAAGCCGTAAATAAAACAATGAATAGAAAAAATATTCGCGTATTTGCAGCCGAAACACTTGGACTCAAAACTTCAAAATATGAATTCGTCTCAACTTACGAAGATTTAAAAAAAGCATGCGATAAACTTGGATACCCGGTAGTAGTTAAACCTATTATGAGCTCATCCGGACACGGACAAAGTATTGTAAAAAATCCTGAAGAAGTAATTAAAGCATGGAAATTTGCAAAAGCAGATGCAAGAGGAAGCGCGGATGAGTTGATTGTTGAAGAGTTTATAGATTTTGATTATGAAATTACACTTCTTACGGCCAAAAACGACAATGAAATCGTATTTTGTCCTCCAATTGGACATATTCAAAGCGGAGGAGATTATATTTTCTCATGGCAAGAGATGGAAATGAGTGAAATTGCTTTAAAAAAAGCTAAAGAAATTGCTCGTAAAATAGTAGAAGGTCTTGGAGGCAGAGGAATTTTTGGAGTCGAAATGTTTGTAAAAGGCGATGAGGTTTATTTCTCAGAAGTATCTCCTCGCCCTCATGATACTGGACTTGTAACATTAATTACCCAAAGCCAAAGCGAATTTGCTTTACATATTAGAGCCGTATTAAACCTTCCTCTTGGATTTGAATTTTTAACGCCCGGAGCTTCCGCTGCATTTAAAGCAAATAAAGATTCTTACATCCCGCAGTTTGAAATTGATCCTGAAGTTTTCTCTCAAAATAGCAGATTCATTATATTTGGAAAACCCGAAGCTCATCCGGGACGCAGAATGGGAGTGCTTTTGGTAAGTGATAAAACTTCAAAAAAAGCACTTGAAAAAGCAAAAAATTTAATACAAAAAATTAAACTAATTTAAGGAGAAAAAATGAAAAAAATCGAAGCAATCATCAAACCTTTTAAACTTGACGATGTAAAAGAGGCTCTTTTTGAAGTTGGTATAAGCGGAATTACTATTAGTGAAGTAAAAGGTCATGGAAGACAACAAGGTCATACAGAACTTTATAGAGGAGCTGAATATGTAGTGGATTTTTTACCAAAATTAAAAATTGAAATCGTAGTAAAAGAAGAAGACGTAGAAAAAGTAATAGAAGCAATCACTTCTTCAGCAAGAACCGGAAAAATTGGAGATGGAAAAATATTTGTTTTACCTGTAGAAAAAGTTATAAGAATTAGAACCGGAGAAGAAGACGAAGAAGCAATATAAAATAATTAAAAGGAATAGCAAACATGGATTTTTCTTACATAATTGATACGTTATTTGCTCTATTTTCTTTTACATTAATTATTTTAATGGTTCCTGGCTTTGCCATGCTTGAAGCCGGGCTTGTAAGAACAAAAAATGTCACAACCGTTTTAACGATAAATACTATGATTTACATCATAGCAAATTTAGTATTCTTCTTTTGGGGATACTCTTTAGCATTTGGAGGATGGAATGCAACAAATATGAGCGTTTTTGCATCATTTTTATTTCAAACGGCTTTTGTGGGAAAAACAATTAATATTATAAGCGGAGGAATTAGCGAAAGAGCAAGAGTAATTCCATTAGCAATTTTTACAATTTTTATGGCCGGATTAATTTATCCGCTTGTTGTAAACTGGACATGGGGCTCAAATATGTTAAGCGGCACATTTTTAGATATCTCTTCAATACATGATTTAGCAGGCTCTACTGTAATTCACTCAACCGGCGGATGGGCGCTTTTGGCTGCATTTTTAATTATCGGTCCGAGAAAAGGAAGATACATAAATGGAAAAATCAAAGTAATTCCGGCAAGTAATATTCCTTTAGCAGTACTTGGAGCATTTTTACTTTGGATTGGATGGTTTGGATTTAATGGAGGAAGTGTTGGAAGTATTTCAAGTAAAGAGAGTGCAGATATCGTATCATTAGTTATTATGAACACAAACAACGCAGGACTTATAGGTGGACTTATAGTAATGATTTTAAGCTATCTTTATTACAAAAGATTTGATATTACAATGATACTAAACGGTGCTCTTGGAGGGCTCGTTGCTATTACAGCAGGAGCTGATGTAGTAAGCCCTTATGAAGCTCTTATTATCGGATTGATTGGAGGAATTTTAGTGTTTTACGCAATTCCGTTTTTTGATAAATTAAAAATAGATGATCCCGTAGGAGCATTATCAGTTCATTTGATAAACGGCATTTGGGGAACAATAGCTGCTGGAATCTTTGGTAAAGATATAAATCTTTTTGCTCAAATTAAAGGCATCATAGTTGTAGGTGTTTTCGTTTTTATTACTTCATACGCAATCTTGTATGTAATTAATAAATTCATACCGTTTAGAATAGATGAAGAAAATGAAATCGAAGGATTAGATATAACTGAATGCGGAATTGAGAGTTATCCAGAATTTAGAAAAGTTATTTAATTAAAAAAAAAGAAAAAGGAGATCAAATCCTAAATTGAGAAATTTGTTTTAGAAGTTCATCTGCAAGTTTTGCTATTTTTTCTACGTAAGATTTATTTTTAATTATGTTTTCGTTATTTTCACGAGATAGTTTTTCAATTTCTTTCATTTGATTTATAAATTCTTGCATTATTTTTACGATGTTTTCAATCGCTTCAACGTTAATTTCTACTTTTTTGATAACTTCGTTCATAGAATTTGAAACAGCACCAATCTTTTCTTGAGTTTCTTGAGAATCAACCGTTACTTTATTAACGCTTTGAATATTTTTATCCATTTCTTCACTTGCATCGTTAATTGCTTGAACAATTACATTAATAGTAGCTTCAATTTCTCCCAAAGATTTTTGGGTTCTCTCTGCCAACTTTCCAACTTCATCAGCAACTACTGCAAATCCTCTCCCATGTTCACCAGCTCTTGCCGCTTCTATTGCAGCATTAAGCGCAAGTAAATTCGTTTGATCGGCTATTTCTCTAATTACGGTCAAAACATTTTTTACCTGCTCTGCATCTTCTGACAATTGTTTAAGTTTTGAAGCCAATTCGTTTTCGTTTTGAGCATTAACTTGAATATTATAAATAGTTCTTTCTATACTATCAATTGCTTCAGTTAACGCTTTATTAGCTTCTAAAATTGCTTCTTTTACGCCTTTTGAATTTTGAGCCTCTTCATAAAGCCTTTCTCTTATATTATCTACGCTATTCCCAGCTGTTGTAACAATTTCAGCTTCTCTTTGAGTATTTTGAGCAATAGTATTAAACGATTTTTGCAATTTAGTAGTTACTTGTTTATTTTCATGAGAGCTTCTATTAGCGCTTAT
This sequence comes from Nautiliaceae bacterium, assembly GCA_027063595.1. Taxonomy (GTDB): domain Bacteria; phylum Campylobacterota; class Campylobacteria; order Campylobacterales; family Nautiliaceae; genus Caminibacter. The sequence continues at coordinate 5,191 of JAMORJ010000037.1, forward strand.
CATAACTTCATGAAGAGCTTCAAGAAAGCTTTTTAAAGCTCTTCTAATTTCACCAAATTCATCATCCTCATAAACTCTAACTTCTATAGATAAATCTTTGTTTTTAGCAATCATCAAAATTAAATTTTTAAGACTTCTAAGTTGAAGCGAAAACGATCTAATAATTAAATAAGAAAATATCAAAATTACTATGATAAAAATCAATCCTATAATTACATCTTGAATTGCATGATCTTTTAGCGAAGCTAAATCTTTTAAAATAATTTGAGCAATTTTATCGTCAATTCGTTTTAAAGCATTGATTTTTTGAGTAATTGTTTTAAACCAATACTCGGCATCAACGTTGAATCCTCCCTCTTTATGGTTTTTAATTGCAATTTCTCTCATTCTCTCAACTTCCGCAAAAGCAGGCTCTTTAATAGCTTCTTTATAAGCATTTTTCATTTCGTTATTTGCAAAAGTTAAAAAGTCATCTAAATAAGCCTTTTGCTGCGCTACTAACGTAATAAACTTTGTATACATACCAGGAGCAAATTTATTTGCTCCAAAAGTAGCACTAAGCACCGCTCTTTCTATTCCAGCACGCTCTTTTGCTTTTAAAAACGAAGTATAAGCCGCTAAATCCATTGCTATTTTCTCATTTGGAGCATATTTAGCACTCATTCCAATTATCTGTAAAATAGTTGCGTTCATTTTCGAATACCAATTAACTTCGTCTTTTACAGATATTTGAAAATTATCTACTTTTTTTCTTATTTCGGGAAGTTGAGATAAAAATTTATTTAATTCTTCAATTTTTTCTTTAAACTCAGTAGGATATTGATTCAAATGAATTTTTGCTAAAACCTCTTTATACTCTTTTATCCTTTTATCTGTAAGCAATCTTTGTTTTGGCAAAATTTCTCTAAATTTTTTACCATGACTTCCAAGATATCCAGCGCTTGCTCCCCTTTCTTTTTGAGTTTCATGAATAAGCTTACTTAAACTTTGAGACAATACGATAAGTTCTTTTAATTGAGTTTTTTTACGCTCAAACTCAAAATGCTTAATTAATTCTTTTCCAGTAAAATAAGTTACCATCAAAATAGACATAATAACTATTACTATAACTTTGGCTCTTAATGTAAGTTTATTAATTAAACTCATTTAAACTCCTTTTATTAAGCTTTCAATAAAAAAATCGACTTTTTTTGATATAATTTAACAAAAAGGAGATACTTTGATTCAAGCACCAAATTTTTGCCTCCCTAATCAAGATAATATCGAAATTTGTTTAAGAGATTTAAAAGGTAAATGGATTATATTATATTTTTACCCAAAAGACAACACTCCAGGATGTACCACTGAAGCAAAAGAATTTAGCGAATTATTAGATGAATTTGAAAAATTAAATGCAATAATCATAGGAATTAGTCCAGATTCTCCTAAAAAACATTGTAATTTTATAGAAAAACACGATTTAAAAATAACCCTTCTTAGCGATGAAGAAAAGAAAGTAATAAAAGCTTACGGTGCTTGGGGTAAAAAAAAGAGGTATGGAAAAGAATATGAAGGAGTAATTCGCTCAACTTTTATAATTAATCCTGAAGGAAACATAATAAAAGAATATAAAAACGTAAAAGCAAAAGGCCATGCAAAAAAAGTTTTAGAAGATTTAAAAAAGCTAAATGAAACTCAAAACTAAAGCAATAATTTATTTTTTATTTTCTTTTTTAGTTTTTATCGTTTTTATTTCTTTTTTACTCCCAAAAGTAGACCCAAAAGCCTTTCATTCTTTCTCAGAAGCTTTATATTGGTCAATAGTTACCATTTCAACGGTAGGATACGGAGACATTACACCTACTAACATCTATTCAAGAATTATTACAATAATTCTAATAATTTACGGATTAATTTCAATTTCTCTATTTGGAGCTTTAGTTACAGCAAAATTAATAGAAATTTTAATTAACAAAATGAAGGATTGGGAAAATATGAAAAATATTAAAAATCACATATTAATCTGTGGATATAATTATCAAACTCATAATTTAATAAAAACTCTTCACGAACCAATAGTGTTAATTCACGAAAAACTAACCCCAGAAATCGAAGCATTAATAGAAAAGTATAAAATTAAATTTATAGAAGGAGATTTTAGCGAAGAAGAAATCTTACAAAAAGCAAAAGCAAAAGAAGCAATAAAAGCCATTTTAGTTTCGGAAAACGAAATAGAAGATGCAAAAATTTTATCAGCCGCCATTTTATTAAAGGATTTAAAAAAGGATATTTACATTATAGCCGAAATTAGTAATCCCAAATTTCAAAAATATCTTCAAAAAATCCACTGCGATGAAATAGTATTAAGTAAAGAATACAACTCAAATCTTTTAGCAAAATCTACAGTATTTCCTGGAATCTCAAAAGTTATAGGCTCTATTTTAAAAGATGAAAATTTTTTTATTAAAAGATATTATGGAGAAAAAACTACTTTTGAAAAAATTTTCAATCAGCATCTACAGCAAAATGAATTATTAATTGGTATAATTGAAAACTATGGAAGAGCAGATGAATTTATAAAAGAATTTATCGAGGAAGTAAAAAAAGAATCTAAAAGATTAACTGAATTCGTAAAATATTTAGAAGAAATAAAACATAAAGAATTAAATAAAGTAATTCTTCATCCAAAAAAAGACTATCCAGTAAACAAATTTTGCGGGCTAATTATTTTAAGGAGAACACATGAACCCTTTAATTGAACCACTTAGTAAAGAAGAACAACAAATAGCAATAAAATTTTTCGTAAAAGAAAAATTTAAACCTAATCAATATATAGTAAAAGAAGGAGAAAATTCGGATAAAGCTTTTACTCTTCTTAGCGGAGAAGTAGAAATAATAAAAATAACCATTTATAAAGACAATTATGTAATAGATAAAATAAAAGGTCCTTCAAAAAATATTTTTGGAGAAATAAACTTAATTGATAAAGGTCCTGTTACTTCTACCATTAAAACCACTACCACAACGGAAATAATCTCAATTAATCACGAAAACTTTAAAAAACTAATTTTCTCTTACCCACAAATAGGAATAAAAATGTTATGGCTAATTACTAACAATTTAGCAAAACATTTAAGAAAAGCCGATAACGAAATTATTACTTTATTTAACGCCCTAATAGAAGTAGTAGAAAACGATTAAAGAAATTTTTTTAAATAAAATTCTATCTCTTTTGGCTTATTTTTAGAAATAAATCCATCAGCATTTAAACTTTTTGCCATTTCTTCATTACTCTCTCCACTCATCGTAGAATTTACAATTATTGGTATTTTGGCATATTTTTCGTTATTTTTAACCTCCTTAATTACTTCAAACCCGCTTTTTTTTGGCATTTCAAGATCCGTAATTATCGCAAAAACCTCATCAGGAGAAATACTAAAAAGATAATTCAAAAGTTCTTCTCCATTTGGAAAAGTTTTAAATTTAACACCCATTTTTTCAAGAATCTTAGATAAAGTTTTTAATACCATTTTAGAATCATCCGCTACCAATACCAATTTATCTGCTTTAATTTCCTCTACTTTTTCGATTTCATCCTGATCTTCTATTTGAGGAAAAGCTTCAATTATCATTTTTTCCAAATCAACTACTTCTATAATTTCTCCATTATCCTTAAAATATCCAATAATTTTTTCACTATCGCTTCTTACAAACTCATCCCAACCAATAGTTCTAATGCCAATTGGTTTTGAAATCATAACAGCTACCAATACATTTAAAAAATCACACACCATTAAAATATTCGAATTGCTACTTTTTTTACTTAACCAAATTCCAAGATCCATTACCGGAATAGTTACTCCTCTAATATCCACAGCCCCTATTACATAATCTATTTCGCTAAAAATATCTACGATTTTTCCCTCATACTTAACTATTTCCCTTATTT
>JAMORJ010000038.1 GCA_027063595.1 Nautiliaceae bacterium
GTCTATAAAGTTTTTTACTATGGAATAATCTTGGATAGATTCGCTCTCAAGAATTTCAAAAGTAAGCCTGCTTGCAAAGTTTACATCATTTTTTATTACCTCCATAATGAAATCGTAAGTTTCTTCCGTTACTATATCTTCAGTTGATAAGTTAAAAGATACCAAGTCGCTTCTATTTTTAAATTTTTCGTATACTTTTTTAAACATTTTTAAAGTTATTTGTTTGTATAAATGGGTTTCTTTTGCAATTTCTAAATAAGGAAATATCGAAATTAAATTTTCTTTGTCTTTAATTCTTGCTAAGGCTTCATATTTCCATATTTGTAAAGTTTGATTGTTTATTATTGGCTGAAAAATAGGAATAATTAAGTCATTTTCAATGGCTTTTCTTAAAAACTCCGCTTTTTGCATTTTATCTTTTATTTTTTCTTCAAGTCTTAAATCTTCGGAATATACTTTAATGTTTGTTTTTTTGTTGTTTTTGATTTCTTTTAATATTAAATCGGCTTTTTCGAGTTGAGGATATTTATCCGAAATTCCTATTGAGGCTTGAATGGATATTTTAATATCATCAATTTCTATTGGATGATTTTTGAAGTATTCTATAATTTCTTGGGCTTTTTTGTAAGGATTATCTATTTCTTTGTATACTATTGCAAATTCGTCTCCTCCTAAATGATAAACTTTTGCGTCTTTTGCTATTTCTTTTAAAATTTTTGCCGTTTTTTGTAATACCTTATCTCCAATTTTATTTCCATAAATATCGTTAATGTGTTGGAATCTATCAATATTAAAGAGCAATAAGGTAGAATATTTATCAAGTTCTTTGTTAAGGGCGGCTCTATTTGGAAGATTTGTTAAGGTGCTTGTTAAATACATTTTTTCTATTTCTTGTTTTGCTTGAGCCACTTTTTTGTATTCTTTATTTAGTAAGTTATGTAAGAAGTTAATCATAAAAGCGATAACTGCCATGAAGATTGCAAGTATGATTAAAAGGATATTAATTCTTTTTTCTATTTTAGAGCTTTCTATAAAATATTTTTTTAAAATTTTTTTGTCTATAAATTCTATGTTTTTAGGGTTGGTTGCTTCTTGTAGCAGTTTTTTATAAATTAAAAAGTTGTTTATAAAATTTTCGATGGTTTTTACCAAAATTTTGTTTAATTTTATAAGTTGCTTATTTTCCGTAGAATATTTTTTTAATTGAGAAATTTTATATTTTAAATCTTGTATAAAATCTTTGTCTATTGCGTTTTTTGAAAACAATATATTCGTATTAATTTCCATTAAAATATTTAAGTATTTTTTGTCGTTACACATTTTAACTTCTCTTGAAATAATATTTGAAATTAAAGTAATTGAGTTTTTGATAGTGTTGTTTACTATTAAAAACTTAAAAATGTATTCTTTCTTTTTTTGGGCTATTTGTTTGTAAAGTTGCAAATTTTTATAAGTAATTGGGTAATTTTGTTTTAAAAATTTGTTATTTAACAAATCGTTAATCGTTTTAAAATAAATTTTTAGCTTTTTATTGATGTTATCGTTATTTTCATATAAGTAGATGCTACTTTTTAATAATTCGTAATTTATATCTAATTCATGTCCTTTTAGATGAGTTAAATTATATGCTATGGTTTTTGAATGATTGAAAAAATTTTTGATGTAAAAATTAAAGTAAACTATGGTGGTAATAGCTAATATAGTTAATATAAGAATGTATTTTGAGAAATCAGTTACTTTCATTTAAAACCTTTAAAATAAAAATTTTCGTTGAAGTTAGCGTTTTTAAAAAAGCTTCTATGGCTTTAACTTTATCTTTTTCTAAATAATAGCCTAAATTATAATATGCCATTGTTTGAATTGCATCTTCTAAATTTTTTGCGCTTCCATCATGAAAATATGGGGCAGTTAGGGCAATGTTTCTTAAAGTCGGAACTTTATAAACGCATTTATCAAATGGATCGTGAGTTATTTCGTATCTATCTCCTTGACAATTTTTATATTCGTTTAAAGCTCCAAATCTTTGATAAGTATTGCCACCAATATTTACTCCGTTATGACAGATAATACAACCTTTTATTTTAAATAATTTATATCCTTCTTTTTCTATTTTTGTAAGTTTTGTTTTTCTTTTTAGATATAAATCGAATTTTGAATCTGGAGTTATCATACCTTTTTCGAATTCCGCTATGGCATCTGCTATCATTTCAAAAGTTACTGGCGATTTATTGTAGATTTCAAGAAACATTTTTTTGTATTTAGGGATTGAATTTATGTATTTTTCTACTTTTTTTGGAGGAAAGTCCATTTCGTGATGATTGTTTAAAGGAAATTTAACTTGATCTTTTAAATCTTTTGCTTTTCCATTCCACATTTGTCTAAAATTAAATCCACTATTTAAAATGGTTGGAGATTGAATATAACCTTTTTTGCCAAATACTCCTATGCTAACAGGATTTTTATCTGCCCATCCTTCGTTTGGTTTGTGACATGAAATACAAGCTATTTTTTTATCTCTTGAGAGATTTGGATCTATAAATAACAAGTATCCAAGCTTTGCTTTTTTTAAGTTTATTGGAATTGTTTTTGGGATGGGATTAATTATCTCTTTTGCGTATAAGAAAAAAGCTAAAAATATTATTAAATATCTCATTTTTATCCTTATTTTAGTTTTATTACTTTTAGTGGATTTATTGGTTTGTCTTTATAAGTTATTTCAAATTCGAGAAAATTTTCCACTCTTGCTAAAATTTGTCCTCTTTTTACATATAACCCTTTTCTTAATATAGGCGAGATTTTGCTTAGATTTGCATAGATACTAAAAAGATAGTTTTTATGTTTTAAAATTACAATTCCTTTTTTTTTATCGATATATACTACTTTTCCTGGCATAATTGCTCTTATTATAGCATTTTTTTCGTAAGGTTTTATGGTAATAGAGTCGTTGTATATTCTGAATTTATAAATTGGATCTATATAATTTCCAAATCTTTTTATTATTTTTCCATTTACTGGCGGTATCGTTTTTACTCCTTTGTAAATTTTCGTTGGAAGTGAAGTAGGGATATGTTTTGTGGTTTTTATAATTGATAATTCTTTTAATTTTTGTTGAAGGGCTTTTTGTTTTTGTATCATTGAGTAAAGTTTTTGTTTATATTGTTGTTTTTTTGTATTTAAATTTTTAAGCTCTTTTTTTCTTTGTTTTTTTAAATAAAGTAGCTCTTTCTTTTTTTTAATTAATAAAGCTTGTTTGTTTTGAATTTTTGAGATTTGATCTGAAATGATCGAAATTTGAAGTTTTATTTTTGCTTCTTCGTCAGTTAAAGAGGAGATTTTTTTTGAATATTTCTTTAAAATTTGTTTTGTAATTTCTTGGTTTATTAAATCGTTAATATTATCTATTGCTTGATGTGAGATGTAATAATTTGTGGATAAGAAGTAATTTATTTTGTCTTTTATTTCGTTTAGTTTTTTTAAATATCCTTTTTTTAAATCCGAAAGTTCGTTTAGAGTTTTGTTTGAGTTTTTAAGCTCTGTTTGAAGGCTAGAGATTTGTTTGTTTAATTTTTTTATTTTTAAATCGATTTGAGTTATTTCTTTTTGTTTTTTTTTAATTTCTTTTGCTAATCTAGATAAGGTAATGTTCATTTTGTAAATGTTGCTTTTTGTGGTTTTGAGTTCCTTTTTTACGCTTTGTATGCTTGAGAATAGAAAAATTGGTAAAAAAATTATTAAAAATCTCATTTTTTACCTTATTTTTTTGACATTACTACTATAATAGAAGAAATTAAAGAAATAGAAAAACTTATTATGAAAAGATAGGAAAAAATTTGAAGGTAATTTATTTCTAAGCTAATGTTTAAACTTTGAATTAAATGGGAAAAAATTATTGAATGTGTAATAAAATAGATTATCGTAAGAGTAATTAAAATAGCAAAAATAGAATCGATTATTGCTATTTTAAATAAAGCGGCTCCTTTTAGCCAAAAAGGCGCTCCAAAAAGTTCCATTATATACATCCTTTCGCTATGAAGCAACTTCCAAACCTCAAGTTGTTTTATTATAAGTAAAAAACCTAAAATAGAAGTAATTATCATTGAGGTTTTTGTAATTGTTTTAAGAAGCATTAAAAGGTTGTATATTTTCTCTTGGGAGGAAGAGTGAGTTAAAATTCTTTTTATAAACGGTTTATTTTTTAATTTTTGAGTTATTATTTGAAGTTCTGATGGAGAAGGAAATTTTTTGAGTTTTAATTTGTAAAAATATGGTAAATCGATTTTTGAAAAATCTATGTTTTTGTATTCTTGTTTCATTTTTTCTATTTGTTTGGATATATCTATTTGTTTTATGGAATCGATTTCTTCATAATTTAAATTTTCTATTTTTGAAGTTGAAACTATAACTAAAGAGTAATTATTGACGATGTTTTTTTCGTAAAGTTTTAAGATTTTATTAAAGATCGTAAACAAAAAAATAGTTAAAAGTATTGAGCTTAGGGCTAAAATTAAAGTAACGTGGCTTTTAAGATAGCTCATAAACTTTTCCTTTTTCTATATGAAAATGTCTATATTTTATATTAAAATCCGTTGGTAAAGAGTGAGAAGCGATTATAACCGCAATTCCCATTTTGTTTGCCATAATGAATAGCTCCATTACCAATGAAGCCGAATATTCATCCAATCCGCTAATTGGCTCATCGGCTAATATTATCGCAGGATTGTGTATAATCGCTCTTGCTATTGCTGCTCTTTGTTGTTCTCCTCCGCTAAGTTCTCTAGGAAATTTGTCTATTTTATGCGATAGTTTTACTTTTTTTAAAATTTCTATGGCTTTTTTTTCGGCTTCTTTTTTGTCAAAACCTTTTATAAAAAGAGGAAGCATTACATTTTTTAATATGTTCCATTCGGGGATTAATTTATAATCTTGAAAGACTATACCCATGTGCCTTCTAAGTTTTGTTAATTTAGATTTTGAAATTTTACTCATGTCATATGGTCCAATTTGTAAGAGCCCATAAGGTTTTAATTCTCCGTAAATTGATTTAATAAGAGTAGTTTTTCCGCTTCCGCTAATTCCGGTTAAAAAAACAAAGTCTCCTTCGTTTACGCTAAAAGATGAATCTCTTATAACGAATTGGTTTTTATAAGCGATGCTTAAATTTTTAGCTTTAATTAGCATTCAAATAACCTTTTTAGTTCCAAATGTGCTAAATAATTTTCTTTGATTGGAGCTGGCAATTTAAAATATTCGGGTTTTTCTTTATTGAGGATATAGACATGTTCTGGTCTATTGAAATTTCCCATGGTTAGTTTTATTAGTTCTTTATCGTTATCTATTTGATATATTTTTTCAATGTGAATAACGAAATTTTTGTAAACTTTTGGTTTAAAATCGAAATTACAAAGTTTTTTTTCGAATGAAAAATCGAATTCTTCTTTAATTTCAGGCGAAATTTCGTGATTTATCATATAAATATCGTAAATATCTTTGTTTAGTTTTTTCCATCTATCTTCATATTTGCTTGATACGACATAAGGCATGTTTTTTTTAACTTTCAAATCTATCTTGTTAAAAGATAAGAATTCGTTTAAAGAATAATTAAAATAATTATCGCTATCAGTTCGTAAATGTAAAAATCCGTTTTTCTTTAAAGTTCTAATACTTTCTTTAATAAAATCTTGGTTTATAACTCGTCTGTGTGGTTTTTTATCCCAAGGTACCGGAAAATGAACATAAATTGATTCTAATTGATTTGATGGGATTTTGCTAAGGATTATTCTTGCATCGTGATTTAATATTCTTATGTTGTTTACTTTTTCGTGTTTAATTCTTTTTAAAACTTGCTCGATTGAAGGTTTATGAATTTCAATCCCTAATATAATTTTATTTGGGTTTTCTTTTGCTAAATGAATTAAGTGTCTTCCACTTCCAAATCCAACTTCGATTATGTCTATGTTGCTTAGATCGCTTGTAATTTCAAGTAAGTTTTCGTTTGGAAGTTTTTCTTTAATTCCGCTAATGTTTTCAAATAAGATTTTTGCTTCATTTATTTTAACAAATTCTAAATACGCTTTTTTTAATTCGCTAATTATTGGTCTTGTAATTTTGTCGTATTTTATTAAATATCCGTTATCTCTTTTTTGAACTTTTATTAAGAATTTTGAAATATCCGTTTTTACGGCTATTAATTCTTCGGCTTTAAATAAAAATTCTATACCGTTTGATTTTATAGGATAGTTTATTGGTTTTATTTTGTCAATAACAATATGAGGCATTTATCCTCCTATTTCTACTATTGCTGGTTCGTTTGATATTAATCCGTACTTATCTATTTCATATATTTCGTATTTATATCTTTTTTTTGGATTTATTTTGTCGATAAAATTGTTTTTGTTTGTTATAAATTTGTGGATATTGGATTTAAAAAGTCCCTCTTTTTCTTTTTTTATTATTAAGTATTTAGCCGCTCTATTGTCAGAAGAAGTAAAAATAAATTCTACTTGATTATTTGATAAATTTGTAGATACGATGGGTTTTGCCGGTTTTGGAAGAGTCTCTCCCATTACTACAGGAGAATCTTTAAGCAAAGATTCGGTATCATGAATTGAAATTGCAGTTACTTTATAATATTTTACGACTCCATCTTTGTTTATTTTATCGATAAATACTGGTTCTTTTGAAGTTTTATAGAAATTAAAAGGACCGCTTGAATAGTCGCTTCTATAAATTTTATAGTATTTTGCATTTTTTACCGGAGTCCAAGTTAATTTTATTTGTTTTGGAAGATTTACAGTTGCTTTTAGATTTGTTATTACAGGTGGTTTTGGATAAGTCGAAACTATAATTGTTTTTGAAGGCAATGATTTAATTTTGTCAAAACTAACTGCAAATATTCTATATTTGTAAATTTTTCCATCTATTAGATTTTTGTCGATATATTCTACATTTAATCTTGAAGAAAGGGTTGCTATTTCTTCCCATTTAGCTTTTTCGTCGTTAAATCTTTCGATTATATATTTGTTTACTCTTTCGTTTTGATGAGGTCTAAAAACGATTTTCACTACTCCTTTTGTAAGCGGTTTTGCTTCAAGTGGAATTACAGGAGACATTGGAGGTAAAGTTTTTTGTCTCGTTTCTACAGCTAGGGAAGGAATGCCTTCTTTGTTAAACGTTGCTATTCTATAAATATAAGTTGTATTTGGTTTTAAATTTGTATCGACGTAAATTGATTTGAAGCTATCATTAATCGTTGCAATTTGAATCCATTTATGGTTTTTAGGATTGTATCTTTGTATGTAATAGCCATTTATTTGTGGGATTGGTTTCCAAAACAAAGCCATTGAATTTCTATCTGGATAAGCTTTAAATTCGCTTACTTTTGGTAAATTTGGATTTGATTTTGGAGCAGGTTTATTTAAATTCGCACAACCGCTCATGATTAATAAAAATATTCCTAAGAGATAAATTTTCTTCATATTCATATCCTTGAATTAAATTTTTAAAATCTTCAAATATTGGTGCTATTATACTAAGTTTTTTTCCGTTTGGATGAGTGAAATATATTTCTTTTGCATGAAGCATAACACGAGGAATATTCTGTTCTTTTTTTCCATAAGTTGTATCTCCTAAGATATATCGTCCTATTTTATTTAGATGAACTCTAATTTGGTGCGTTCGTCCCGTGTATAATTTTGCCGCCGTTAAATTTTTAAAAATTGGAACAAATAAAGTTTTTGCTTCTTTTCCTCCTTTAACTACTGCCATTTTAATTCTATTTTTAGGGTTTCGACCAATTGGAGCGTTTACGCATTTTGGTTCTTTTAATTCTTCGTTTAAAAGCATTATGTAATATCTTCCCATGCTTTTGTCTTTTAATTGTTTGGCTAAAAATTCATGAGTTGGGTTGTTTTTTGCAATTACTAATGCTCCGCTTGTTTCTTTGTCTATTCGATGAACTATTCCAAATCTTTCTTCTCCTGCTATGTTTGAGAGTTTATAACCTTTTTCTTTTAGCCAATCAACAAGAGTTGCGTCTTTGTAGCTTGGAGCTGGATGAACAACGATTCCTGGGGGTTTGTTAATTACCAATAAATCATCATCTTCATAAAGAATTGGTATTTTAAAGTTTACTTCTTTTTTTTCGCTTGTTTTTATTTTGGGCTTTTTTATTTCGATAATATCTCCTATTTTTAGTTTAATTCCTCCTTTTTTGGCTTCTTTGTCGTTTATTTTTACAAGAGAGTTTTTAATTAAGTTTTCTATTTGATTTCTTGAGGTGTTTAGTTTTTCGCTTAAGAATTTATCTAATCTTATTTCTTTGTCAGCTTTTAGTTTTTGCATTTTACCTCTTTTTTTTGAGATTATATCAAATCGCCAAAATTAAACGAATAAAAATGTTTTGCGTATTTTAGCTGTTAACTGACATTTAAATAATTGTTCGTTAAAATTTATAAATGATTCGTTTTATTTAGTTAGTGTTTAAGTGTTTTTTCTTGACAAAAAAAATTTATTTAATTAAAATCGCAAAAAACTACAAAACCTCTTCAAAAGGAAAAAATCGTATGGAAAAAGAAAAAGAAGTTGTTGAAGTAGATAAAGAAGTTGAAGTTAAAAAACAAAGAACTCATATTCCAGTAGAGGGTTATACTATAGAAGAGCTTCGCAAAATGCCAACCGATGAGCTAATTAAAATAGCAAAAGATCTTGGAGTTGAAAATCCTCAAGAATATAAACGTCAGGATTTGATGTTTGAGATATTAAAAGCTCAAGTTCAGCAAGGAGGGTATCTTTTATTTACTGGAATTCTTGAAATTATGCCGGATGGATATGGATTTTTAAGGAGTATTGGAGGAAATTTTGAAAATTCCGTAAATGATGTATATGTATCTCAAACTCAAATTAGAAAATTTGCTTTAAGAACGGGAGATATTGTAACTGGTCAAATTAGACCACCTAAAGATCAAGAAAAATATTATGCACTTTTGAAAATTGAAGCTGTAAACTATTTGCCTCCCGAAGAAGCAAAAAAAAGACCTTT
>JAMORJ010000039.1 GCA_027063595.1 Nautiliaceae bacterium
GTTATGGGTGCCGCTGCTTTTATTATTGCCGAATTTTTAGGACTTTCATATACTGATGTGATAATTGCTGCAGCTATTCCAGCGATTGTTAGTTATTTGGCGCTTTTTTATATTGTGCATTTAGAAGCAAAAAAACTTTCTCTTAAAGGGGAAGATCCAAGTAAATTGCCTCCAAAGTGGAAAACTTTTATTAGCGGATTGCATTATTTAATTCCAGTAGCTTATTTGATGTATGTTTTAATAGTTCTTAGGCAGTCTGCTCAAATGGCAGCTTTTAGTGCAATTTGGGTGTTAATGGTTATTATGATTATTCAATATCCTTTTAAAGCGTTGTTTATAGAAAAAAGAAAAGTTACTAAAAGTGATTTAATAGCCGGATTTGTTGATATTTTTCATGGAATGGTGAATGGTGCAAAAAACATGGTTCCAATTGCCTTGGCTACTGCTATTGCAGGTATTGTGGTTGGAAGTATAACTTTAACTGGAATTGGACAAGTATTGCTTGATGTAGTTGATACTTTATCAAATGGAAATATTTTAATAGTATTGCTTTTGACCGCTTTTATTTCTTTGATTCTTGGAATGGGACTTCCAACAACGGCAAATTATATTGTTGTAGCTTCTTTAACTGCTCCGGTTATGCTTCAATTGGCTCAAGATAATGGATTTTTAATACCTGCAATAGCGGCGCATTTATTTGTGTTTTATTTTGGGATTTTAGCTGATGATACTCCACCGGTTGGTATTGCTGCATACGCAGCGGCTGGTATTGCAAAAGCCGATCCAATTAAAACAGGACTTCAAGGTTTTGCTTATGATATAAGAACTGCAATTTTGCCTTTTATGTTTTTCTTTAATATTGAACTTTTACTTATAGCAAGCGTGAATGAATGGGATCCAAATGAGTTTAGTTTTATAACCGATCCAATAAAAATAATTATAATTTTTCTAACGGCAATGCTTGGTATGTTTAGTTTTTCGAGTGCTACTCAAGGGTATTTTATAAAAAGATGCAATATTATTGAGAGGCTATTATTTTTAATAGCGGTGCCGTTTTTTATGCTTCCAAACTTGATGGTTAAATATTTACATTTACCAAACGAATATATCTCTTATCTTATAGGATTGTTAATTTGGGTAACGATTTATTTTTGGCAAAAAGGGAGAAAATAACTCCCTTAGCCAAGAAGTTTATTTAAATTAGTTTGGAGATATTGGATATTATGAGCTTGTATTAATGTAGAAGCTGTTAATTTTATTTTGTTATTTTTTAAATTTGTAATTTCTTTTGCTAAATCAGGTTCTAAGTTGTTTTTTGCTTTTTGCGTATTAATTGCAAAAGTAGTTAAATTATCGATTTTATCAATTGATTCGTTTATAAAAGCTCCTATTTTGCTTCTAGTGTCATTTAAAATTTTTGAAAATTCATCTATTTTATCAATTTTAAATTCTGGCATCTGTAAAGAAATTTCAATTCCGTTAAAATTTAAATTTTCGTTAAATACGTTTTTTCCGTTATATGAAGTTTGAGTTAAAGTTTTGTTAATATTTTCACTAAGTTTAGAGATCTCTTCGTTAATAGCTGATATATTGTCTTTATTTAATGTTGCGTTGTTTGCTCTAACTTGAAGAGATTGAATTTTGTTTAAATCTTTACTTATGGAATTTAAAGCACTATCAGCTATTTGAATGTATCCTATTGCTTCGTTAAGATTTGAAATTTCTTGAATTGCTGTATCCGTATTAAGTTCAAGAATGTCTTCTATTAATTTATTAATGTTTTTACTTGAGAGGGTTGGATTTGCTATATGTTTTATATTTTCTTCTACTTTCTTTTGATTTTGAGTTATGTATGGATTATAAGTATTTTGAATTTTCATTTTCCCCTCCTATTTTTTAATATATTATATCACATTTTATGTGAAAAGATGGGGAACTATTTCAAATTTATTGGCCGTCATTATATGGATTTTAGGATTAATTTTTAGAAGTTTTTTGAATAATTGTTTGCTAAGTTGAATTCCTACTTTGAATTCTTCTTGTTCATTTATTTTTTTTGCTTTTATTAATTTTTCTATCCACTTATCTGGAACGTAAATTCCTGGTACTTGAGCTTTTAAAAATTGAGCCGTATTTAAGCGCGTGATTGGAAAAAAACCAAAAATTATTTCAAATTCTTTTCTTTCGTCGCTAAATTCTTTTCTTACTTTATCTCTTATTTCTATTAGTTTTTTTGCGATTTCAATATCAAAAACTGGTTGAGTTATTATTGCTGCTGCGTAATTTTTGACTTTTTTATATATTTTTTTTTCGATGGTTGAAAAGTTTTTAGCGTATGAGTTGCTAACGGCAAAAGGAGTAATAGGTTTTGGTTTTATTTTGAATTCTTTTCCACTATAATCCATTCCGTTATTAAAGGCTCTAATTATTTCTAATAAAAGTAAACTGCTTCCTTCTACAACACCTTTTGTATTTGGTTGATCTGACATTTTTGCTGGATCTCCGGTTAAAGCAAGAATGTGAGTTACATCTAAATCATTTGCTCCAAGTAAATCGCTTTGGAGAGCAATTTTGTTTCTATCTCTCATACTCATTGTGGCTATTACGGGCTTTTTAAATTCTGTTTGTAGTTTATATGCGGCTATAATCGAATTATATTTTAATTTGCTTAGTGGACAATCGGTGGTTGAGAATCCGTCTATGTATTCATAAGCTTTGGAAGCTTTTATTTTTTCTATGATTGGATTTAATGTTGGCAATTTTGGAGGTGTGGTTTCAAGCGTTATTAGCTTATCTTTTAGTTTTTCTTTTAAACTCTCCATTTTCCTCTCCATTTTTTTCAAAATTTTAATATAATTTTTGAAAAAAAGGCAGTTTATGATTTTAATGATAGATAATTATGATAGTTTTACATATAATATCGTTCAATATTGCCTTGAGCTTGGAGCTAATTTAAAAGTTATTAGAAACGATGAATTGAGCGTAGATGAGATAAAAAAACTAAATCCTGAAAAAATCATCATTTCCCCTGGGCCTTCTACTCCAAAAGAAGCAGGAGTTAGCGTTGAAGTTATTAGAAAAATAAATAAGCCTATTTTGGGTGTATGTCTTGGTCATCAATCTATTGCATATGCTTTTGGAGGAGAAATAATTAGAGCAAAAAAACTTATGCATGGAAAAACTTCAAATATAAAAATTATTAAAAAAGACGATTTGTTTAATGGATTACCAAACAGTTTTAGGGTTACAAGGTATCATTCTTTGGTAGTTAATCAAAATAAACTTCCAGAATGTATAATTCCCACTTCTTATAGTCTTGATGATAACGAAATAATGAGCTTAAGAGTAAAAGATAAGCCTATTTATGGAGTTCAATTTCATCCAGAATCAATTATGTCTGAGTATGGGAAAGAACTTATTAAAAACTTTTTAGAACTATGAGACTTTTAGTTTTTTTTATTATATATTATCTGTTTTTATTCTATTATGGAGTTAATTTTCTTTCTTTTTCTATCGTAGAGCAATCTTCAATAGAAAAATTTTGGCTTTTAAAATATGTTTTAAAAATTTCTTTTCATTTTTTCGGTAAAAATGATTTTGCTTTAAGATTACCCGAGCTTATCGTAAGTATTTTTAGTGTAATTGTTTTTTATTTAATAGCGAGGAAAAGTTTGTCTAAAAACGATTCGGAGTTTGCCACTATTATTTTTGCTTTGATTCCAGGTTTTATAGTCTCTTCTTTAATTGTTAATAAATCAATTTATCTAATATTTTTGACTTTATTATTCGTATATTTTTTTGAAAGTTTTTTTTCTTATGTGTTATTGATTTCTTTTGTATTCTTAGATTATAGCTTTATTGTTTTGTATTTGGGTTTGATTTTTTATTCTATTTATAAAAAAAAGAATTTTTTATTAATTTTAGCATTAATTTTACTTGCTTTAAATGCTAATTATTTTAACTATACAATAGGTGGTAAACCTAAGGGATATTTTTTAGATGTATTTGGAGTTTATATACTAATTTTTTCTCCTTTTGTATTTGTTTATTTTTTGTATAGTCTTTATAAGGGTTTTTTTTATAAAAAAGATTTGATTTTTTTTATTGCTTCAACGGCGTTTTATACGTCAATTCTTTTTTCTTTTCGACAAAAAATAAAAATTGATGATTATGCTCCATTTGTATTGCCTTATGTTTTAAATATGGTTAGAATTTTTTTAAATTCTTATAGAGTTAGATTGCCCATTTTTAGAAAAGGTTATAAGTTATTATTTGTGTTTCTTTTTTTTAGTTTAGTGATTTTTGATGTTTTATTGTTTTTGAATAAATATACTCCTGCTCGGAAATTAAGTGAAAGTTTTTATTTTATAAAGCCTTTATCTCATTATTTACTTAAAAAACATATAAACGGGATTTATTGCAATAATAAGTTTTTGTGTAAGAGTTTAGCTTTTTATGGAATAAAAACGGGAAATAAATATAAGTTATTGTATTTGAAATCTTTAAGTGAAGTTTCAATTTTCTACAAAAATAAATTAATTTTAAAAAAAGATGTTTCGAAATTAAACACATTTAACTAAATTTATTAAATGTATAAATGTTTTTTAATTTAAGATTTATATAAAATGATACAATTTCTAAAATTAAATTAAGGAGTATTTATGGCTCAAAAACCTATAAGAGAATGGGATGGTAAAAGATTATTTAAAGAAAATTGGGATAAATATTTTAAAGGATTAAAATATCCATTTGAAAGTGTATTAGTAAGAAGTGGAGATGAATTAAGAGATCTTGCTAAAAAAGATGAATACAAATGGCTTAATGAAAAACCTCTTGTTGCAAAACCTGATATGCTTTTTGGTAAAAGAGGTAAAAACAATCTTGTATTATATAAAATCAATAAGCCTGGTGATGTTACTTTAGAAGATGCTGCAAAATGGATAGATGAAAAAAGATCTCAAAAAGTGAAAGTTTATTCTAAATTCGAAGGTGATGTACCTGTTGGAAAACCAAAAGAAGATTATTTAACTTATTTTATTGTAGAACCTTTTACTCCGCACAAAGAAGATGAAGAATATTATATTGCCGCAGCTACTTTAGATGAAGAAAATGATGTGCTTTATATGAGTGCTCATGGTGGAATGGAAGTAGAAGAAAACTGGGATAAAGTAACTGAAGTAAAAATTCCAATTGATGCTACTGATGAAGAAATTGAAAAATTAATTAGTGAAAATATTCCAGCAGATATTCCAGAAGATAAAAAAGAAGTTTATAAAAACTTTGCAATAAACTTTTATAAGTTTTTTAGAGATTTAAATTTTGCATATCTTGAAATTAATCCTGTTGTAATTGTTGGAGATACAGTTTATTTACTTGATTTGGTTGCAAGACTTGACGATACGGCTGGATTTTTAATGAAAGATAAATGGGGTGATGTTGAATTTCCAACTCCATTTGGAATGCCAGAAAAATCTCCAGAAGAAAAAGCAATTGCAGAAGCTGATGCAAAAAGTGGTGCATCTCTTAAACTAACAGTGTTAAATCCAAAAGGAAGAATTTGGACGCTTGTAGCTGGTGGAGGTAC
>JAMORJ010000040.1 GCA_027063595.1 Nautiliaceae bacterium
AGGAGTAGAAGATCTTGCAAATTATGGTGAATATTCTGGTGGTCCTACAACTGATGAAACAAGATTTTATACAGAAACGGTATTAGATCTTATGACAAGAGAAAAAGATCCTAAAGGTAGAGATAAAATTTTAATTATCGGTGGTGCTATTGCAAACTTTACAGATGTTGCTAAAACATTTACGGGAATTATTCAAGCTTTCGAAAAATATGCTGATAAAATGAAAGATGTAGGAGTTAGAATATATGTTAGACGTGGAGGTCCAAATTATGAAAAAGGTTTAAAAGATATTAAAGAAGCGGCTGAGAGACTTGGACTTCCAATAAAAGTTTATGGACCTGAAACTCATATTACTGATATTGTAAGAATGGCACTTGAAGATGACAAAAAAGGAGCAAATAATGAGTAATGCGTTATTTACAAGAGACACTCAAGCGATTTTTTGGAATAATAATAAATCAGCAATTCAAAGAATGCTTGATTATGACTATATAATTAGAAGAGAAAAACCATCTGTTGCAGCTATTGTTGCTCCTACTAGCAGCAATAAGTTTGAAAAATTTTTTTATGGTACAGATGAAATTATGATTCCAATTTATAGAAGTACTGCTGAAGCTGTTAAAAATCATCCAAATGCGGATGTATTGCTTAACTTTGCTTCGTTTAGAACAGCTTATGATGTAACAAATGAAGCTCTTGATATGGATCAATTTAGAGTAATTATGATTACTGCTGAAGGTATTCCAGAAAGACTTGCAAGACTTATGAATAAAAAAGCAAGAAAAAAAGGCGTAACAATTATTGGTCCAGCAACAGTTGGAGCTATTACGCCAGGAGCATTTAAAGTTGCAAATATTGGTGGAACTATTGAAAATATTGTAAAATCAAAACTTCACAGACCTGGTAGTGCTGGGCTTGTTACAAGAAGTGGAGGATTATTTAACGAGCTTAGCAATATTATTGCAAGAAATGCCGATGGTATTGCTGAAGGTGTTGCTATTGGTGGAGATAGATTTGTTGGCTCTACTTTTATTGATCATATGCTTAGAATGGAAAAAAATCCTCAAGTAAAATATATGATTTTACTTGGAGAAGTTGGAGGAAGAGAAGAATACAAAGTAATTGAGGCTATTAAAGAAGGGAAAATTACTAAACCTGTGATTGGATGGTGTATTGGTACTATTGCTAAATATTTTGATAGTGGAGTTCAATTTGGACATGCTGGTGCAAGCGCAAATGCTGATGAAGAAACGGCTGAGGCTAAAAATAGAGCTATGAGAGAAGCTGGAATTCATGTGCCTGCTAATTTTAATGAACTTCCAGATGTAATTAGAGGAGTATATGAACAATTAAAAGGAGAAGGTGTAATTAGCGACATTGAAGAACCTGAAGTTCCGCCAATTCCTGAAGATTATAATAAAGCTCTTGCGGCAGGAAAAATTAGAAAACCGAGAAATTTTGTATGTACAATTAGTGATGATAGAGGAGAAGAAGCAGTATATGCTGGAATTCCAATTTCTAAAGTCGCAACTCCGGATACTGGATATAGTATTGGAGATGTTATTAGTTTACTTTGGTTTAAGAA
This sequence comes from Nautiliaceae bacterium, assembly GCA_027063595.1. GTDB lineage: Bacteria > Campylobacterota > Campylobacteria > Campylobacterales > Nautiliaceae > Caminibacter. The sequence continues at coordinate 1,586 of JAMORJ010000040.1, forward strand.
AAGATATCCAAAATGGGCTACTGACTTTATCGAAACTGTAATTAAAACAGTAGCGGATCATGGACCAGCAGTTAGTGGAGCACATAATGCAAAAGTAACTGCAAGAGCAGGAAAAAGTGTAGTTGAATCTTTAGTAACTGGGCTTCTTACTATTGGTCCGAGATTTGGTGGCGCAATTGATGGCGCTGCTAAGTATTTTAAATATGCATACGATCAGGGTATGAGTCCAAAAGAATTTGTAAATTATATGAAAAAACAAGGAATTCCAATTCCTGGTATTGGACATAGAATTAAATCTGTAAGAAATCCTGATAAAAGGGTTGAAGGACTTAAAAAGTATGCAAAAGAATTTTTCCCGGCAACTCCATTACTTGAATATGCTTTAGAAGTTGAAAAAGAAACTACAGCTAAGAAGGAAAACTTAATTTTAAATGTCGATGGAACGATTGGTGTTTTAATGGTGGATATGTGGAAAGCACTTGGATATTCTGATAAAGAAATTGAAGAGTTTATCGAATCAGGAACATTAAATGCATTCTTTATTTTAGGAAGAAGTATTGGGTTTATTGGGCATATTCTTGATGAAAAAAGACTTGGTATGCCAATGTATAGACATCCTTGGGATGATATTTTATATCAAGTTGACAAAGCCGAAGAAATTAAATAATGAGGAGTCGCTCCTCTTTTTCTCTTATTGAATTAATTGTCGTAATTATTATAATAGGTATACTTGCTTTTTCTATTCAATTTAATTTTTTTAATCATAATCTTCACGCTGCTTGTGATCAATTAATAAAAGATATAAAACTTGCTCAATCTTTGGCTCTTAAAGATGACAAATATCAACCTTTTCCTTTAAATAATACGGCGGTAGAATTAAATAAAAGTAAATTTTGGTTTAAACAATGGTGGCAGATAAGATTTTCTAGATCTAGTAAGGGAGAATATTTTTACGAGATTTTTTCTGATATTCCTTATACTTCAAATAGACAAAATTTTGATAGAACCGCTCATTTGCCTTCTAAAAAAATAAATTGGGATAAATCTATTTTAAAAAACCCTTTAACAAATAAATATATGATAGGTATTTGTGATGATACATCCGATAATTATCCTAAATGTAGCGAAATAGATAAAAAACTTAATTTAAGTAAGTATTATGGTATAAAAAAGGTAGAATTTAAAAATTTTTCAAGAACATATGAGTTGCTTTTTGATAATTTTGGAAATGTTTTTCTAAGAGAAGGTGATAATTACTCTGTAGGTACTCCAAACGATACTAACCCTTTAGATAAAAATAAAAGAATAATTCTTACAGGAATTGCAAAAATTAGATTATGTTTAGATAATCCATGTATATATAAAAACGATAGATGCATTCAAATAAATATTACTCCCGTTGGAGAAGTTTTTAAAACTAATTGTAATTTTTAAAAAATTTTTATAAAAAATTAAAAAAAACACTTGACAAGAGGAAAAGGATATAGTATACTTTCAATCCCAAAACGGGGGAGGCGCACGAGAGAGAGTGCGAGATGATTGAGAGCTTAGATATAAGT
>JAMORJ010000041.1 GCA_027063595.1 Nautiliaceae bacterium
GGAATGCCCGAGAAGGCTGTCACGGCTTTCAAAAAAGCCGATGGCAGTAAAAGGGTGTAGTATGTCCTCTTCCCCGAGGCTTTGGTATGGAGTTAGTCTTCTATTTTGTCTTCAAAAGCATTTGCAAATGTTTTTTAAGAAAATATTTCCGATGTTACAAAAAGAATTTATTTAGAAAGGAGTTAGAAATGGCACACAGGGGTGCTTTTATTTTAATTGATGGAAAAAAAGAGAAAAGAATATATGGAAGAAATTTAACAAGTCTTCATGCGATTTTATTACTAGACTATGCTTTAGATACAAAAATCAATAAATTAAAAAGAGCGAAAGAATTGTTTTCTATCATTTCTTCTATTGATAAAAGAGAAAAAATCGACGAAGAGGATTTGGAAAGCAAAATAATTGTGGATAAAAACGAAAATAAAATAGAATTCTACCTTTCTAATAAAAGGGTAGAATTTAAAAGATTCGTGCAACACGCAAAAGCTTTTTTAGAAGAAGAAGATTATGAAGAATTTGAAAAATTCGTAGAAAAATTAAGAAAAAAAGTGCAAAAAATATAAATCAAATTAGAAAGGAGTTAGAAATGGAATTAGTTTTAGTAGGAACATTTATGATTATCTACGGCATTTTTAAATTTAAACAAGCTCAAGAACGCTTTGCGTTCTAAGGAGCTTGTTATGACTGAGATAATCGTTTTTGCAAATTTAGTATTTTTATTTTTTAGTGTAGTTTTAGTTAGATTAGCACATGCTGGAAAAATTTAAAAAATTAGAAAGGAGTTAGAATGAGATTTAGTGAAAGTATTAAAAACATTAGTATAGCACTTAATAAAGTAATAGCTGAAGTTAAAGATGTATCAAAAACAGAAGAGGGTTTTGGATATAAATACGCAAGTTTAGACAATATTTTAAAAATGTTAAGACCTTTGCTTGCAAAAAATGGACTTGCAATGCTTCAAAGTCAAGAAGTTAAAGATGAAGAAATTATAGTAAAAACCTTACTCACTCATACAAGTGGGGAATGGATAGAAGTAACGGCAGCAGCTCCATTTGAAAACTTAAAAGGAATGAATAGTTTTCAGGTTATAGGAGCTGGAACTACATATCTACGCCGCTATTCAATAGCAAATCTATTTGCAATAGCAAGTGAAGAAGACACAGACGCAAGTCCAAAAGCAAATCAAGATGTAAAAAATACAGCAAAAAAAACTCAGCAAACACAAGAACAAAATTGGGAACAATTAGGAATTAGTTTTGAAAAGACAAAAAACGGGTTAGTCGCAATTGAGACAATTAAAGGTGCAATCTTTAAAAATAAAGAGTTATTAAAAAAAGCAGGGTTTAAATGGAATAACGAACTTAAATCTTGGGTTAAGCCTGCTTAATAAGCCAAAGCCTTGGGCTTGGCTTTTCTTCAAAACATTCAAAAATCACTGACACAAATCTAAAACAAGATAAATTAAAAGATTGTTAGAAAGGAGTTAGAAATGGCATTAGTAGAATTCATTGAAAAAGGTTTAATTAAAAATAATGAATTAGATAATACATTGGGAGATAGAAAAACTTATATTGGCGCAAGCGATATTGGAGGATGTTTAAGAAAAGCGTATCTTGATAAAGTTTCTCCAAAAGAAAAAGAAGCTCAAGAACTTACAATTTTATTAAGAGGACATTTAGCGGAAGATTTGGTTGCAAAAGCTCTTGATGCACAAGGGGTTAAATATCAAACTCAATTAGAACTTCAAGAAGACTTTATTAGGGCTCATTTAGATTTTGTATTTTGTTCCTCAAAAGAATGTGTGGTTGTTGAGGTTAAAAGCACAAACAATATCCCTGATACTCCATATAGTAGCTGGGTTTTACAAATTCAGCTTCAGATGTATTTGGCTCAAAAACATTTTGGACTTAAAACAAGGGGATATATTTTAGTTCTTAATCTCAACACAGGAGAGATGAAAGAATTTTCTATTGAGCCTGATGAAACATTACAAGATATAGCACTTAATAGGGCAAAAGCTTTATGGGACGCTTTACAAAATAGCACTGAACCTGAAGCAGAAGAGCAATTATATTGCTCTAAATGCCCTTATAAGGACACTTGTCCTCTATTTCAAGCAGAAGAGATACATTGTGAGGAGTTAGAAAATTTAGTTAATGATGTAGCTTTTTTAGAAAGCCAGAAAAAAGAAATTGACAAAGAGCTTAAAATAAAAAAAGAAAAGCTATTAGAGTATCTTGAAGCAAAAGGTATTAAAAAAGCGAAAATCGCAGATTATTTAGTATCAGTTACTGCTTCAAGTAGTTTTGTTTCTCTTGATACTACAAAACTTAAAAAAGAAGCTCCTGAACTTTATGAGGAATTAATTGCTAAATTTGGGAAACAAATTGTTAGAAAAGGGAGCTTAAAAATTAAATAGTTTCTTCTTTTTCCCTTTTCCCTTTAAAAAATAAAAATTAGAAAGGAGTTAGTATGAGCAAATTGAAAGAAATTAGAAAAGAATTTGAAAACATTTTAAAAGACCTAAAAGAAGAGATGTTAAACAACCCTCAATGGATTAAAGATTGGTCTATTAATTTAAGAAACTTCATTACAAAACGTTCTTACAGCGGAATAAATATTTTAATCTTGTCAAAAACTATGACTATTAAAGAACATAAAATTCCTTTCTTCATCACATTCAAACAGGTTCAAAAAAAGGGTTGGAAAGTTAGAAAAGGAGCTAAAAGCTATCCTATATTTTTTTATAAATCTATTGAAAAAGCAATTGAGAAAAAATACCTTGATGTTGATGAAGAGGGCAATGAAGTTGAAAAAATTGAAATAAAAAAAATAACAATCCCTATTTTAAAAAAATATCATGTCTTTAATATGGAAGACATTGAGGGAGATTTTGAAATTGAAAGTGATGAGGTAAAAGAGCCAGAATGGAGTAAATTGCTAAATAACGCAAAAACATACATAAACATTGTTTATGGAAACCCAGCTTACTATCCGGCTAAACATATCGTAACAATGCCGCATATTAAAGATTTCGAGAGTATTGACGCATATTTTGCAGCATTGTTTCACGAATTAACACACAGCACTAAAAAATATCTTCCAAGAGATTTAAGCTACGCAGAAGAGGAACTTGTCGCAGAACTTGGAAGCGTTTTTTTGTGTAAACACTTTAATATTGAATATCCTTTAAGTAGACACGCTGGATACTTGAAAAGCTGGGGAGAAAAAGTTGAGGACAAAAAATTTTACACAATCCTCAAACACGCTTTTAAATCAATGGAATTTTTACTTGAAAAATTAGAAACCCAAGCGGCTTTAACCGTTTGAGGTTTTTTAGAAAGAAGTTAGTAATAGATTATAAAACATTTAAGCGTCTTTATTTATTTAACCCCAAGCCTTGGGCTGGGTTTTTTATTTATACTTATTTCATACTAATATCGGTGTGTAATAAGTATAAATAAAAAGGAAGAAAAAAAGAAGAGAATTTCTAAAAACTACTGTTTTGCAGCGTTCTCTTTTAAAAATCTTCTAAATTCGTTTCTAAGCGAAGTCCACTTTATGAGGTATTTAGCTCTTACTTTATCTTTAAATATGTTAAATGTAAAGTCTTTTAATTCTTTTAATGCTTTTTCAAATTCATTTAAAAGCTCAATCCATTCTTTCGCTTTATTACTTCTTTTAATTTTATCGTTAAATGTGTCAATTCTTATAAGGGCTTCAAATAATACATCCTCATCCTCATCGTTGCTTACAAACACCTCAACCATAGGAGAATTTACCCTGTTTATAAGTCTTATTTTTGTATTTACTGCAGTTGCAAGAAGCCTTGAGTAATCAACATCCCCAAATTCTTTTGTAAATTCAATAATTTTTTTTGCAGTTTCTAAAACTTTGTTAAATTTTTCTTCAATCGCTTTTTTATCTTCATCTCCTATTTGAAATCCCCAGAGTTCCATCACGGCTTCTTTAATATATGCCGCCTCTCTCGTAATTTTTGCAAATCTATCCCTTATAATCGGAGAATTAAAAACATATACCACGCTATTGCTAGGATTTTCTCTTATAACTTGAATTTTTTTAGCTTTGTAAGCGCTTGGATTAATGTTTAGTTTTTTTTGTGCCATTCTAACTCCTTTTTCTAAAAATTTTCTAACTCCTTTTGAAGTATTTTATTATATAGTTTCTTTAACCATTTTCTCAATTACTTTTAGTAATTTTTGGGCAATTTTTTCAAAATTCTCCTCATACAACTTCGGTTCTATTAAAACTACCTCATTTCTGTCAAAACCGCACATAGCATATACTTTTTGTGTTTTAAGCTCAAGAAAATAGTTATCCCTTAACGGGATAAAAGTGTTTTTAAATTCTTTAACCAAGACTCTCATATTTGAAATACCATTTCTCATATCAATTCTTTTTTTTACCATTACATTTCCTCTAATTTAAGCTTATATACATTGCCAATAATTAAATACTCAATTTTTTTGTTTCTTCTTCTCTTTTTTTTTGCTTTTTGTGCTTTTTTAATAATTGGTATGGGAACTTTTGAAGTTTTATCAAATTTATATCCTTGGATTGAAAATCCAAGTTTTTTGGCTTGGGAAATTGGTATTTTAATCATTCTTCAAATCCAAATTTTCTTTTAAATTCTCTTACCTTTTCGATATCATAAGCTCCCCGTTTTATAATATGACCGCTTTTTAGATAAATTACTATCTCATATTTGTTAGCTGCTTGAACATTGATTTCAAATGAAACCACTTCGTTTTTTTGAAGATAGAAATTTGGTTCTATCTGTATTAAATTAATATAACTCATTTATTCTTCCTTAAAGAATTTTTCTTTCATTTCTTTTAAAATTTCTTCAACTTCGCTCATTATTCTATCATGTAAAATTTCAGCTATTTTTGATTTTTTATTTGCATCATATTTATAATTATAAGCAATTTCGAATTTTTTCATTTCTTCTTTTGTAAATGGTATACATAATCTGGTTTTTATTATTTTTTCAGCAATTTCTTTTAGTTCTTTTTCTTCTATCTTTTTATTTTGAAAATTTGTTTGGTTTTCCATTAAATTCCTTTTTGTTAAAAGGTTAACTATGAAAATTTTAACAAAAAGTAAATTATATTTCAATATGTATAAGTTACATAAAAACAAAATAAAGAGAATTTTCAAGAAAAATAAGGAAAAATAGGGAATAAAAAGTATAGATTATGTAATATAATCTAAATTTTTTTGATACAATTCAATTATTAATTACAAAAATTTAGCAAGAAACAACAAAAATTAGGTTTAAAATAAAAAAAACTAATTTAATGAAATTTTTTTGATTTAAAAAAACAGGAGTTTTAAGAAATGTGTAAAAATAATACTTTGCAAGAATTGCAAAAATGGAGAGATAGATATTTTCAATATTTAGAGATAAAAGGTGTTTCTAAAAATACTATAAAATCGTATCAAAGAGCCATTAGTTGTTTTTTTGATTTTTTAAGGGAAGAGTTTTTGGGTAAAAATAGCTTAAATTACTTAAAGTGGGAAGATTTTAATAAATTTATGTTTTTAGCTTTTTTACAAAAATTAAAAAGTAAACTAAACGAAAAAAGTCAGAATTTATACTTACGCATAATTAAAAATTTTCTAAAATTTATCGCTGAAAACAACGAAGAGGGTATAGATCCTTACTATAAGATAGAAAACTTAACCATTAAAGAACCTCAAAACGAAATAATAACCTTTGAAGAAAATGAAATAGATAGGATTGATTACTATCTTTTTAAAAAACTTGAAAGCACTAAAGAATATTCTAAATACAAAAACCTTTTATGTATTTTATTTATTCGATTTACTGGCATGAGAGCCGAAGAGTGTTTAGGGTTAAAAATAGAAAATATATCAATTCAAGAAGATGGAATAAAACTCATGGTAAGGGGAAAGGGCAATAAAGAAAGAATTTTATATCTTGATGTATCATTTCTGCCTTATCTAAAAAGAATGCTTAACTTAAGAGAAGAAAACAAAATAACAAGTGATTATTTATTTGCTACCAAAAAAAATAAAAAATTAACTTTTCAAGGACTTTATAGAGCAAATAAAAAGTTTTTGCAAAAAATTGGAATTAAAAATCCAAAAAAATATGGACTTCATACGTATCGTCATACGTTTGCGTCGCTTTTGGTAAACGAAGACGTAAACCTTGAAACGATCAAAGAAATATTAGGTCATTCGAATATTGTGACAACAAGTAAATATTATGCCAAAACTAACGAAAAAGCAAAGAAAAGAAGCATGTTAAACATTCAAAGAAAAAAAATGTAATTTTTTATTTAGGAGAAATAAAATGAGAATAACATACGTTAAATTTTCAAATGATATAGAACCAGTGGTAGAATTAGATGAATATGATAAATTCTGGCTTAAACAAATGTTTAAAAATTTAAAAAAATTACCAGAGGAAATAGAAATAAATTTTTACAAAGAAAAGGATTATTATATTCCGATTTTTCCAAATGAAAATAAAAATCCCGACTACATCGGTATTTTTTCGAGAGAAGAAATTATAGATATAATAAAAAATTCAAAAAAAAGAAATAAAAAATTTTATTTCGAGATTTTGGTGGAACGATGAAATGAAACTAAACTTATTCTTTTACTTAACATAAGATATATTCTCTTTAATTGGTTTGTTCTTCTCTTATTTCATATCGTTAAGATAATTAGTTACTTTATCTTTTATATAATTGCTAATTCCTTGTTGAACCTGAGCTGATATGTTTTGAGATATATCATTGTAAAATTCGCTTAAATCTATTCTTGAAAAATCAATCTTTTGGAATTCTTCTGGTGTAAAACCTCTGCAATCTGGGCTTTTAGGACTTCCCCAACCCATTTTTAATTGTTTTCTTCCTTGTTCTTGAATAATTCTTGCAAGTTTTGAATTAAAACAACAATAAGTTTGTTTATGCTGAATACAAATTTTTGCTACTAATAAATCCAATTTTTTAGAACAATACTCTCCTATATAATGGCATTCTTTTTTTTCGTTTTTTTTAGCTAAAAATCGTTCATCCTCTTTACATTTTATAAGCCCGAAGAATACTTTATCTTTATCGCAACAACCTCCTCCCGTAAGTCCGAAAAATATATCATCGCTTCTACATCTCATATCGCGTCCATTGAAAATATAAATCTTTCCATCACATTGTCCATTACTATCCCATCCATTATTTTTTTTATCGTTAATTCCAACCGGAGTATCAATATTTTCAACATTATAATCTCCAACTCCCTCTCCTACACAAGGATAAGGACTACATTGCCATTTATTATTTACATAAACGCATTTTCTATCAGGCGCTGGGACGCATTGATAAGTTTTAGCGCGACAGTTGTTAGGCGGAGGAGTTGGAGAATTACAAGTATTCGCTAATTCAGGGTTTTCTTTGTTAGGATTAGGATCTGTTTTATAGCAACCTCCTTTATCAATCGGTTCATAAGGGTTTCCATATTTATTTGCACCACTACACAAATATTCATAATAAGTATAATTTATTGTTTTAACGCATTTATTACCTTCTTTTGAGTAATTATTAGGACACGTTGGATTAGTGTAACAATAAACTCCATCATAACTCGAATAACCTTTCGGACAAGTTACTCTATAACAATCCCAACTTGTATAATAATCAACCGAATATCCATCGGGACATTGCATTACTTCTTTTGCTCCATCAACCGTTATTACATAATAATTAATTCGATTATGTCCCGTATGGTCATTTCTTGTATTGTAATAAATTGTATTGTTAATACACTTTAATTTTACCCAGTTATGATGCCTCGTTTTATGGGAGAAGTATGTTTTATAATATGGAGGGATATATTCGTTTCCCGTCCATAAAGTAGTATTATAGTTATTCCAAGATTTTGGAGCACTTGCTTCTATCTTATATATTTTACAATCTGCTACTTTTACATGCCCTATCCCATCCCTGCTTATCTGAATTCTTGCCTGATACGTTGTTATAGTTTTAACATAATTTGCATGAGATACTATTGCTTTTTTTCTACACTTACCATTAACGAGTTCTCCTCCATCAGGGCATATTAAATCCGTATAATCCCTGACAACTCCAGTATGCTCTACCACATAACTATCCGTATAATCCCATTCTTCGCTGCAAGGTGCTAAATCGGCAGGGCAATAATATTCCCCGTTAGGGTCTTGCAGACAGTCGAACGTCTGTCCGGGTGTAACCGCCCCCGTTGTATCATCATATATTTGTGTGTTACACTTTGGAGTTTTTCCCCAACTATCGTCTACGTTGCTTGGAGGTATATAACAATCTGGCATTTTATCGCATTCAATAAGCGCATAAAATTTAACGGGATTATTGTATTCGTCATAATGGTTTCCAAAATCCGCCCATTTTCCATCAATGCTACTCATAGCAACCCAATGTTCCCCAAGAGCTACCATAGCTTTTCCGTTTTGAATATCATAAGGTTTTACTAAATTATCTGGCTGTTGCTTAGCCCAATTCGTATAAGTTAGGGGTTGGTTTTTAATTGTCATAAACCTGCTATCGTCAAATGCACAATTTTCGTTGTCATAACAATAATTGCTTGTATTATTTGGATCATATATCCCTATCCAAGCGTATTTCGGAGTAGGAATAAGTAATTTTAGAAAATCGTTTTCCGCTTGATCGTTTGGAATTGCAAGATAACATCCGTTATTTTTGGCAAACGTTTTTGCTTCAAGAAAAGTAAGTTTATCTTTCGTAACGGTATAATAATGCCCGTTATGTTCTTTAAAATCCGCAACGGAAGAGCAATTAAATGCAAATACGCTTACAATACTTAAAGGTAAAAATTTCAATAACCTCATCTTATTCCTTAGAACAAGTAAAATCTTTAACCGCTTCCGTAATACCACTCAAAGCTCCTACTACCTCTTTAAAGTCGTCTATTTTTCCACAATCGTGTTTTATCGTCTGTCCCGGCTTTATTGGACAATACCAATTTCCGTTACCGTCTTTTTTACACTCTATTATCTCACTTTTTTTAGTAGTAGCCGATGAGGTAGACATAGCTTTATTCGTATAATCTTGATAAGCCTGAGTATCTACATCCGTCCATTCCACTTCGCAAAACCTACTTTGATTAATATCACCTACGAAAATCGTTCCACTCACGTTCTTATTTTCGTCTTTGTAAGAATACGTTCCCGAAGAATACTGAGATGAAGTTGCAATGTTGTTATATTTTGTAGTTAAACCGTTTTTAAATGTTTCATCAATCGAATTATTTGCTTCTTCGTTTTGGGTCGTTTCATACAAAAGAGTATATGTTGGATTATCTAATTTAGCCTCGTCGGTTTTTTCGGTTAAAGTAACTTCGTCCATTCCCATTGGCACGCTCTCTCCCCCGCAATTTACGCTTTTTCCTTGAACATAAGCATAGTTTTCACTTAAATTAATCCCCGACACTATAAAATACCCTTTATTTAAAAGGGAAGAAAAAATTCCACTTATGGTAGATAAAATTTTTGCGTAATCGTTCGAAATTCCTCCACAAGAATTATTTACGCAATAGCATCCAGCTAAATCGGACGAGTTGGCTTTATCTAAAGAAAAAGAAGTTCCGTTAAACTTTAATAAAAAATATTTACAATTATTCCAAGTTCCACTATTACATTTAATAAATCCATTGGAACAAACTCCGCTAATATTACTAAAATATTGAACGTTTTCAAATTTTCCGTCTAAATTAAAATCTTCATCAACCTCTATCGTAATATCTCCACCGCTATTTATCACATAGGTAATTTTTAATATATTATATTCTTTTCCGCAGTCAATAGAAACAACTGCTTTTTTTGAATTATCAAGGGTAGCTAATTCTTGAGATTTAGTAATGGGATTGTTTATTCTTATATCGAGATTGTTCTTATAAGCTCCCAAAATTTGATTTGCTTGATTTGTTCCTTCATCCCAATATTGAGCCTGTTTTGCAAACAACAAAAAAGGAAGTAAAAATAAACTATAACGCATTTGCGCTCCATATAGGAGAATTTTTATACATTTCTTTTTCCAAATCCGCGAATTTATTAATTAAATTTCTTTGAACGTTAACTTTTTGCTCGGCTTCATAGATTCTTTTATCTATCACTTTTTTAATTTCTCTTATATTATGATAAGCCATCTTCTTCCATCTATTTAGATTTTCTCTAGAATAAGTCGTCGATAAATCTTTATCTGCTGAAAGATAATTAATTGTTTTATTTATTTGTCTAAAGTATTCGTCTATAAAACTTTCTAAAATTCTATAAGAGAGATATCTCCTAACTTCTTCTAAAGAATTGCTATCAAGTCCTAAAGTGGCAACCAAGTTAAGCATTTTATACACTGGAAGAGGCATAGCGTTTATAAAATCTATCTCACTATTTGTAAAGCTCTGTTTCGTTTTAAGTTTATTTAAAATATTATCTATATTCGTTTTTACAAAATTATAAATACTGTCCTCTTTTGATACTTTCAAATTTGCAACGGCATAAAGATTTGGTTCCGTGCTTACAGTTAAAAAATCAACGTTTTGTTTGTAATTTGAAATAGGCTTATATATATCCCCATCTACGTTAGGATTTAATACCAAAACTTTCAAATCTCCTCCGTAAACTAAAACTTTTATAAAATTAGAACCATCAACTTCGAGAGGAGTTATAATGTCAACCTTAGACGGATTCTCATGAACAACTCCAGAAGAATCGGAATTGCTAACGTCATATCCGTAAATGTCTCCTGTTATTGCTCTCATTATTGCTTTGAACTCTGCAACGTTCATTACAGCCGGAGTAAAACGCTCCGTTAGTTTATCTACTAAAGAACCGTATCCAAGTTTGTTTTTCATTCCCTCTGCCCCAGCAATCCCTCCAAACATATTCGCCGCTTGTTGAATTGCCGTCGTTATAGCCCAAGTAGTATCCGTTTTCACTTTAACTCGGGTTGAAGAAGCGTCTTCAGTTGCTCCAGAAGACGATAAAAAATTAGCAATTATACTCGCTCCTTTACCAGCAAGAGCTTTTGTGGCTTGACAAGCGTTTAAATTAAAATTATTTAAAGCATCGGCTATTTTTTCTAAATTAGTCATGATAGTATTACATTGTTCGCATAAAGTCATAATCGCCATTTGAAACGCCATGGCTGGAGCGGCGGCAGCAATCTTTTTAAGTTTTTCTACAAGCTGATCAAAACCCAAATAGCTAAAAGAACCAAAAGTCATATCTACCCCATTACACCCAACCGCAAAGTGTGGAGCTTCAGCATGAAAAAGATTGATATTAGCTCCACTCATATCCCACCTAAGTCTTAACCCTCCTCCATACCAAAATCCTCCCGCTTGAGTTTTATAATAGCCGGGACTAGTAATTTCTAAAGAGCCGTTAAGCTGATTTCTAATAAAATCGCCCATCGAAGCGTTTGCAAAAGTAAATAAAATTCCTAACAAAGCACTCAAAACGACAAATGAACGTGTTTCTTTTACCATTCTACTAAAGACCATTTTACTTCCCCTACAAAATCTTTTTTATCCACAAATCCCCAGTATCTGCTATCAAAACTTCTTGGATGAGGCGCATACATAAAATATTTACCTTTATGGATTGTTCCGTTATATTCAAAATGTTTAACTGGAACTCCTTTGCTATCCGTTTTTCTTGCAATAGCTATTAATTTCCCATTACAATAATATTTAAACCCTTTAACTTCTAAAATGTCTCCCGGTAAGCATTTTGCATATTTTACAAAAAGAGTTCCTTTAGAATAATATCTAGTCTGAATCGGCAAGCGAAATACATATAACTTATCCCTTTTTATCTGCAAGTTATTGGGACTTTTAAGCTCGTAAACGACTATTTTTTTATAGACGCTTGGCGTATCAATCAGTCCTATTCTATAGGGAATTTTAGGGTAGTATATATATGTTAATATTATACCAAAAATAGCTCCCGTTAATCCAAGAAGAAATTTTCTCGCAAAGTCTTTATCTTCTCTTAAAGCTTTAATTAAATTTTTAATTGCTTTCATTTGCCAATCCAAACCTCAAAACTTCATTTGTAACGTCTTTATCGTAATTGTCGCTAAGAATGGCTCTTTTTACTAAGATTACCGCATTATCTCTTTTTGCGATGTATGAAATTATTTTCTTAAACTTTTTATCAAGCGCTTTTACTTTGTCAGCGTTTATTTTACCCTCTTTTAATCCAAGACTTAATAATCTTTTTTCTGCGTTTATTAATTTTGAAGTATCGACTACGTAAATTTTCTCTTTCTTTTTTGGTAAAATGAATTTTTGATAAGCCGCAATAACCCCAAGAGATATTGCAAGAGAAATTAGAATCATTTCTATATATTTCATTTCCTGCTCCTTACAAATTCTCCGTCAATTTTCCCGTTTTCCACAAACCATACTTTCATCTTGTAAGGTTTGCCTTCTTTGCTTTTTAAAGACAAAACGACTTTTTCTCCCTTTAATAACTTTTCTGCTTGTTTAAGAGTAATTTTTTTATTTCTAAACATCTTAAATATAAATTTATCTTTAAATCTGTAAGTTTTTGGGGTTTCTATTACCTCAGCTTTCTTTTTAAACTCAATCTTTACAAAATACGGATTATCTAAATCAAGTTTTATTTTCACTTCCTCATTTTCTATTTCTTTTTCTTCCAAAAGTCTTTTTACTCGTTCTTCATCCAAGCTAATAAACTTTCCTTGCTTAATAAGCATAAATCTACATCCCTCAAGTTTTTTGCTTTTAGGATCGTATTTTGCGTTTTCACACATAAAAACTTTAGGTTTTTCAATAATGTTTCCACCACATAAAGGACATTTTAAATAAGTTTTTTTCTTTAGCTCCCTAAGTTTTCCTCTTTTTTTTATTTCTTCACACGCTTTTATAATATATTCCTTTGCCTCTTCGTAAAATTCTTCTTTTGTTTTTTTACCCTCAACGATTTCATTAAGTTTTTCTTCAAAAGTGGCTCTAATAATAGGAGACGTTAAATCTTCGGGTAAAGAAGTTATTAAATCTCTTGCCTTTTGCGTAGAAATTATTTTCCCTTTTTCTACCTTAAAATAAGCTTCCCCTGCACTATCTTTCTTTTTCAGGTCTTCTATAATTTGGGCTCTCGTAGCTGGAGTGCCTATTCCGCTATCTTTTAACACCTCTTTTATCTTTTCGTCATTAAAAAAGTTATGCACTTTTTCCATCGCTTTAAGCAGCGTAGCTTCTGTAAAACGAGGTTTCGGTTTAGTGAATTCTTTTTTAATTGTAATGGTATCAATAAGTATTTCTATTTCATCTCCTATTTTAAGATGAGGTATCAAACGCTCTTTTTTTTCATATTCTCCCGTAACTTCCTTAAACCCGGCTTTTAAAGGAACGTTTTCTGTAAATTCGGCTATTACGTCTTTATAATTTGCTTTACCCTTAATGGATAAATATTCATAATCGGGATAAAACTGAATAATATATCTTATAGCTACGAGATGAAATACTTTTTTTTCAAATTCGTTTAGGTTTTTAAGCCTTTCAATCTTTGCTTCCGTAGTTGGAGCAAGAGCTGTATGAGCTGTAACTTTACTATCATTAAATATTTTTCTTTTTAATAAATTATTCAGGTCAAGCTTTGAAATAAATTTATTGTATCTTTCTACACTGCTTAACGCTTCTAAAACTTTTGGAGCTTGTAAATATTCTCCTTCCGAATAGTAATTATTATCGGTTCTCGGATAGCTCTGAACCTTATGCGTTTCATAAAGACTTTGAGCTAAATCTAAAACCTTCTTGACGGTTAATTTAAACTTCTTACTCGCTTCGTTTTGTAAATCGGTTAAACTATAAGGCTTTGGAGGCGCTTCTTTTTTGTTTTCTTCTTTAAAATCGGATACTTTCAATATATTATTTTGCTTAATTGTATCAACTAATTTTTTTGCAGTTTCCATTGTTTCAATTTTTTCTTTCTCTTTTAATTTAAAAATAATTTCAAACTCTTGTCCTTTCGCTCTTGCCCTTGCTTTTACTATGTAATAGGGAATTTTTTTATGCTTTTCAAATTCAAAGTCTCTATTAACGACCATTGCTATCGTAGGAAGCTTTACAGCCCCTATATTTAATAAATTATTTCCCTTATTTAAATACTCGGTTGCTATAATTGTAGCGTTAAAACCAAAAAGCATATCAAACACTGCTCTACTTCTTCCAGCGTCATACATACGTTTATAAGGAATTTTATTTATCGTTTTAATTTCTTTTGTAAGGGAATAAATATCAAGCTTAGACATATTAACCATTCCAATAACTTTATTCAAGGCACCACATTTTTCTACAACTTCGAGCCCAAGCGTTACGCCCTCGTTATCGGGGTCGGTTGCAAGAACTATCCTATTTGCATTTTCTATTGCTTTTCTTACTTCTTCGAAGATTTTTCTATTCTTAATTTTTTTCATTGAGATTGAATAAGGGTTTGGAGGAAAAAAGGGAATTTTTCCTTCTCTTACCAAAGAATTCCAACTTTTTTTTCTAAAATCCTCATCTATGTCTCTAAATTCTTTTAAAGCTAAAATATGTCCTAAAAGAAGAGACTTTATTTCAAAGTCTTTTATTCCAACTTTCGTTAAAGCCTTTTTTAGAACTTCTATCTGAGAAGGTTTTTCTACTAAATAAAGCGTCATATCGAACCTTTCTTTTGTTTTATTTTATCAAAAAAAACTCCCACTTTGGGATATAATCTTCAATTAAAAAATCTCTTAATTAAAAAAACCTCCTCTCATCTTCTTAATAAGTTTTTCAAGGGTTTTTGATTTGGCTTTTTGATTTATTTTCTCAAACACGTAGACGAGATTTGCGTCTCCATAGGCAATGTAAGCTTTTTCTCCCATATCTCTTTTGGGCAAAGGTTTATACATATCTAAAAACCCGTTATAATTTTTTACATAAATTACAGCCGGAACTTCTTTAATATTAAAATGTTCCGTAACTTTAGGATTTATTTCCACGTTTACCCAATATCTATTCTTTTTACTTGGTTTTTTGTTCGGATCTTTTGTTAAAATTCTATTTAGCCACTTAAGAGTAGGTTTTATACGTTTTGGATTGTTTCCTACAAACCCCCTTAAAACAAATATTATATCGGTCCTAACGGGCTGAACCTCTTGAAAATAATTTTGAATGGTAGAAATAGGTATTGAAGAGCTTATAACTACGTATATGGTTTCATCGTTTGCAAGAAAATTATGTTTTTTTAGCTTAAAAAAGTAATTCTTAGGAAGGTATTTTGAAAAACCTATTTTTTTATCGTAAAGAATGTATTTTTTCATATTTACCACGTTTTCTTGGAACTTGGAACTTTTAAGATAATTGCTTATTTCTTCGGCTTGAATTTTTGCTTCTTTATTAGAAGGTTTCTTAAAGTTGATTTTTTTAAGAGTTTTATTAATGTCAAATTGAATTTTGTCTATATTTACGTTTTGTTGTAAAAGTTTTGATTGGTTTATTTCATTCTTATACGTTTTTACACTTAAAAGATATTTTTTTTCAAACTCTTTATTTACTGCAAAAAGCACTACTGGAATTAAAAAAAAAGCTTTTTTCATTGCTTATCCTTAGGAACTATTATATTATCATAAACGAATATAGTATTATTTACAATTTCGTTGAGTGTAGCAAGTCCCGTCTTAACCCTCGCCCAAATACCTTCTCCTTTTGAATTTTTGTAAACAAAAAACATATCTGGTAAAGTTTTAATGTTAAACTTCTTAACTAGATCGGGTCTCTTAGTTATATCAATCCATACAAAATCGTAGTCTCCGTAATTTTTCTTAAACAAATTTATTATCCATTTTTGCCTTACATTAGTCATTTTATCGGAAGGATTGTAAAAAATCACGAAACCTAAATCCTTTATATGCTTTTTGAAAAATTCTCTAATTTTTCTACTCTTTTGTATTTGTTTAGTAGTTCTTGCAAATGTGCTGGCTTTAATTTCGGGATATCCAAGTTCATTTGGATTTTGAAGAGTCTCTACATACCAGACTTTTGCAAATTTAGTAGCTTGATCGGTCATAAATTTTTGCATTTTTTTTACCACATACACGTTGTATCTAGTTGGTTTCATTACCGCTATGCCTTTTGCTCTTTTAAAAACCTTGTTAAAATCCTCAGCCGAATACAAATCAAGATTATCTAAAGGAATTGAATTCATAAATCTATCATCTGAAAGTTTCATAAGCTCTTTTAAATCATAAGGATTTATTTTCACGACTTTAGTTTGATTAGTTTCATTAGTTTCGTTATTATCATCAAAAAACCAACCAGTATTACCCGTATTATAAAAATCATTATTTATTCTCGCAAAAAGCAAAAGAGGCAGGAGAAAAAAAATAAACTTCATCAATGCTCCTTAAGGCATTAAATCACTAGGCTTAGTAGGCTTTGAAAAGTTTGTCTCTTTTTTTTCAATTTTCACGTCGTCGTAATTATTATTTCTCACGGAAGTTTTATTTTCACTCGTTACAGGAAAACCAGTTAGAGGATTAGTAAAGTTTCCAATTATAGAATTCGAGGATATAGTGTTAAATTTCATAGTCGTTATTAATTCCTGAGGAGTTTTGATGTCTTGAAAATTCACAGGAGAACCCATTATTCCATTTTTTAAAGCGTTTTCCAAAATAGTCTTTGCCTCAGGATGTGTCTCTACATATTCCTTCATTTCACTATAAGGAACTTGAGTATTCAAAACATATACCTTTCCACCTGACTTAACTAACACTCCAACCGTATCATTTCCAAATATGTGCTCTTGCGGGATAAAGCCTCCAAATTTTCCAGAGAAAAGACTGTCGTCGGCTATAGGAGTAGGATTTAAAGGAACTCCTTCTATTAAACCAACTGCCATTGCACCCACTCCCGCTTTTATTGCTTTTATTGAGTTTGAAGAGAAAGACGTTCTTACCGTATTCGCGGTTTCTACCGCAGTTAAAGCTTCCTTGGCATTTTCCACGATTTTGTCTCCTTCTATTATAGAAGTAGGTTTAACGTTTTTAACTTTTTTCCACCAATCGT
The DNA here is from genome assembly GCA_027063595.1 of Nautiliaceae bacterium. Classification (GTDB taxonomy): domain Bacteria; phylum Campylobacterota; class Campylobacteria; order Campylobacterales; family Nautiliaceae; genus Caminibacter. The sequence goes on from JAMORJ010000041.1 coordinate 17,122, forward strand.
ATATCCCTTTTCCACCAGCATATAAATAAGGAGCGGTTATAAATAATCCAGCCGTTACTATTTCTGTGCTATTATCTTCCCAAAAATTCGATTCTAAAGATTGATTTAGTTTTCTATTTATTTCTTGTTCAGCTTTTTTTACTTCTTTTTCTAATGAACTATTATGTTTAGGTTTTGAAATATCTAAATGAGATTTTTCTTTTAGTTTATTAAAAGAGACGTTATTAAGATCTACGGCTTTATCTATATAATCGCCTCTTGCCTTTACGTCGTCTTTCACATTAGAAATCGTGCTATTTGTAAAATAAGCCACCGACTTGTCGACGTTTCCTATATTAGCATCTGTTTCCTCAAGTTTATTTTTAAAACTTTCTTCATTAACAATTCTATCTATCAATCCTCTCTTTTCCAGTTCTTGTCCTAACGTTCCATTTCTTATCATAGTCGAAATGTCAGCTATTGCATACGTAAATGCTTCTTTATCGCTTATGCGAGGATTTTTATTTTTAAATTCTTCTATTAAATCTATCGCTAACTCATTAAGTAAATTTTGGGAAATAGAAATGCCTTTGCTTTTAATCAATGATTGAACTTTCTCAAGGGATTCTAAATCGCTTTTAGATTTAGAATATTGTTTGCTTACTGAACTAATATCATTATACATTTCTTGATTTGTATGCGAAGTTTCTTTTAAAAAAGCTTCTCTTGCGCTTTGATTTTCCATAAGCTCTTTTGCAAAAACTTTTCCAAATTGTTCTCTAAACGCTTCGGCATCTTTTCCAGTTAAAGTTAAAGAATATTTATTACTCTTTTGATCTATACCTTCTATTCGAATTCCTCCATTTGCTAACCCTTTAACGTTAAAAGCAAGTCCCTCTTTCGCAGAAGCCTGTTTCATTGCGTTAAGAACTTTTGAATAATTAGTGTCTTTACCTATAATTTTTTCAATAGAATTTAAAACAGCGTAAGTCTCACTTTGTCTATCGCTTAAACTTAAGCTTTTATCACTACCAATACTAAATCCGCCTTTACTATTTATTGATTGAGAAATGTTTGAACTTATTGTATCTACAAAATTTTCAGCCGATTGTTCTAAATGCTGTTTTGCAGCTTTAATTTGCTGCTGCAAATTTTCCTTAATGGAATTTTGCGCTAAAGCGCTTGCCGCCGTAGAAGTTACATTTATACCTACAATTCCAGAAGGAGCAATGCTTGCAACAGCATTCAATACTCCATTATCGGAGGTTAGTCCCACTTGTTCCATATTACCCATTTTAACTACTTTTTCATCCATAGAATGTCCGCCATAGCTAAATAAATGTTCTTTTTGGATACCACCGGGCTTATCCGTATATATAACATCTCCCACTCTTGTTCTTGGTATAGGATTTTGAGCATTACTAACATCGGCGCTTGCACCAACACCTGCACCTGAAGTCGCCATACCAGATAATGAAGAAGCAATAGATACAAATCCGTATTCGCTCCCCTTTGCTATTGCATAGGCAAGAGGAGGAGTTACCCAAGCAAGATATCCCAGCCAAGCAAGAGTAGAAGAAATTTTATTGTTTATAAAGGCTGAGGTAAATAAAGTAATAGTCTGTCCCGTATCGTTTACAACCTGATTAAACACTTTAGCGGCATAAATATCTCCTATGTAATTTATTATTACCAAGATTGGAGTCCAAAGCACAAGCCATAAAAGCAGAAAGAAATATTTAGTAAGATATCTAAAATCTATAAATATTATTGCAACTAATGCAATAATCCAACTAAGCCCTACTATTAATGCCGTTAAAATCCCTTTTGCTATAGGCAAGTATTCTTTTGCAAGAAATCCCATTGTAATAAATTTATCTTTTGTGCTTTGCTGAGCTACCGCCGCCGCATATGCCAATTGACTCTCGCTAAGTCCAGTGGTCGCTGCAATAGATTTAAAAGAACCTTTAACCATATTGATTATAAAATTTTGCTGTAAGTAATCTCTTGCGCTTTTGCTTGCGTTAAAAAACAATTGAACCACATCCGGAATTTTATTTTCCAATAAAGTCGTAGAAGTTCTTAAAAGAGCAGCTGCCAATCGCTCTATATAAGGTAATTGCGTATTTTGAACATTGTCTACTATATCTTGATAAGCGTCTTTGCATTCAACAACCTTTCCATCTGGATTTGAAGCCGAATAAACTTTAGTCAACCTATTATCATCTCCCGGATCCAAAGCGGCTAATAAATCATCAGAGGTCAGTAAATCGTTTACATTTTTAGTGCCATCTTGTATCTCGTAGAGAGTGCAATTCTCAAGAAAATCCTTAAGAGTTAAGGTAAAATATATATCCGAAGTTTTTAATTCGGGCATCGTGCTTTGAAGTTGCAACGGAAATCCTAATCCGCTATTTCTATAAGTAATAGAGTTTGGTAAAGAAAATTCTTTTTCCATTGCACCAGCAATTCTATCTTCCAATAAAGACATAATTTGCAATGGCTCTCCTATCCCTGTTGGAATTTGCTCTACTACATATTGAGCACCGGTAACTTTATCCGTAATAACATATCTATGTTTCGCATCGTTAGGAGCGTTTAAAAACAAATACCACACAGCTGTTGCAAGAGTCATCATCTTACCAAATTCCCAAACAATATTCACTCTTCCATCGGTTGCTTTTTTAAAAGCAAAAACCAAGAACGCAATTCCTACAGTTGTTTTGAATATAATAGACAAACCATTTCCATCTACAAGCGCTCTTATGGCATCCAATATATTCTTTAAAAGTTCTCCGTATCCCCAAGTATATATTTCTCCATTATAATCAGCTCCAAGAAGAAATTGCAAGAAGAAAAAAAGAAGAAAAACTATTCGCATAAAAGACGTCCTTTTAGATTAATCTTCAGAACTAATATTTCCCGACAAAATAGAATATTTAGGATCAGTTGTTAGCTCAGACCATTCCATATTCGCAGGTTCCAATCCTGACAATTCCGCAAAAAATACGGGAATGCTCATTATAAATGCTATTCCTTCTTGTTTAAGAATATCAATAAAAGGTTTGCTAAAATCAGCGTCCACTAAGCTAAACGCTACAAAAACTATAGCAAACAAACTTAATGCACTAATTATTTTTCTTTTTCTAAAATCTCTCTTCAAATCTTGAGCCGTTTTCTTCTGATGAACTCTCCCTACCACTTTCATCTCTTTCATCGTTAGCTCCTTGAATAAGTGATTTGAAAAATTCTATCGCTTCTTCGTCAAATAACCCTTCTTTCTCTAAAGCTTCTATTATTATATCAGATTTAGGTTTATTAGTAGCCCTACCTATTATCTCAAGCGCTTCATATTGCTCTTCAGTCATTCTAACCGACAAAGACTTAATTTTTTGATTTTGTTTATTTTGTTTTACAAGTTTCTTTAGCTCTTCTATTAGTTTTTTTTGCTTAGCCATATGTTCTCCTTTTTTGTCATAATTATAAACTATTAACAATTCTTATTCAAGTCTATACTTATAGACTACAAAAATGCTTTTAGACAACAACAAAATACAATTTTCAACAAAATATATATATTATTTTATAAGTAAAAATTACAAACTACAAAGTTACAACAATATTTATACCGCAAATTAGCAAACAATTTTATTAAAATCTAAAAATACATAATATTTATATATAATTTCAAACAAACTTTTCTTACAACTAAAAAGGATAAAAAATGAACAAAACTCAAAACATAGAAAAAATAAATAAAGCAATAGAAGACAAGCTATCAATTTTGATTAAAAGTCTGATGAAAAAAGCCTTTTTTAGAAAATTTGCAGACGAAAAAAAAATATATATTCCGGGAATGTATGAATATTTAAAAAAACAATTAGGGTTTACTTGGTTAAAAAAAAAATCGTTCTACTCAAAAGCAAGAAAAATTTACGAACGTTTATATCAAAGATACAGAAATGCAAAAAAACAAAAAAAATTACAAAAACTACAAGACAAATACAAAGGGCTAAAAATAATAGAAGCATACGCCTATCTAAATATGCAAGACAAATTTAAATACATTAACGATGATTTTGAAACATTTGAGGAATTTTTAGAAATACTCTTTGCAAAAATAAAAAAGAAAAAAGAACGAGAAAGGGTGGATTAAATAACTTAACTTGATATAATTATTTTGTTTTAAAAAACTCTAAAGAAGGAAGAAAAGATGAAAAAAATTAAATGGATTTTTTGGTTTATTGTATTATATCCTGCGTTAGTTTTTGCGGGAACTCAAGACAATCTTGGAGTTCAAGGTGTTTGGGATAAGATTCAAAGCTGGTTAACAGACGATTACGTTCGAAGAATAGTCGCGGCTATATTTTTTGTTATCGGAATAATGAGAGCAACCGCTTCAATTTTGCAATTTTTTATTATGCTTGGATTTTCAGTTTTATTTCTTAATGCAAACACAATTATCGAAAAACTTACGGGAGCTACGTTCTAATCTCTCCCCATTCTTTTTAGATACAGGAGTAAAAAAATGGAAGAATATGGAGTAAGAAATTACAATTATTTAGATAGTAAACCTTATTTTGCATCTTGGGAAATAGACATTTTTATGGTTTTTGCTACATTTTTTGGACTCGCTCTAATGATTACTAATTCTTTTTTATCTTTTTCCGTTATAACTGGAACGGGAATTTTATCAGCTTATATCTACGCAAAAATAAAAAAATCTAAAATAAAAGGTTTTTTTTGGCATTTGCTTTACGCTTTTGGAATTAAACAACCAATTACACTCCCTCCAAGTTATATGAGGATATTTGTCGGAGCTTAATTAGCCCATTATTATCCCATTTTTTACTTTCTTTCCTTTTATTTTTTTTTCGACATTTAGTATAATTTAGCGAACTTACCTAATTATTTTTTTGTAAAAAAAAGGAGAAAAATGCTATGGAATAAATATAAATTCAAGCTCGATAAATATATCTATGAAAATTGGACTTTCAGGATTACTACCACAATTTTAGTGGGAATTATTGCTTATCAAACTTGGCTTATAGGAGAAAAAGCTAACAATCAAAAAGTCGTTGTTTTACCTCCAAAAGTAACAAAATCTTTTTGGGTATCTGGTAATCAAGTCTCAAAATCTTATTTAGAACAGATGGCACAAATGATAGCCTTTTACCTTTTTAATATTTCTCCAAATACTGCAAAACTTTCAGTAGATAACATTTTGCTTTACGTAGAACCTCAATTTTATTCAAAAGTAAAAACATTACTTTATAAACAAGTAAAATACATTCAAGAAAACGACATATCAAGAGTGTTCTATCCCTCAATTATTAAAGTAGATAAACCGGGACTAATCCAAGTAATTGGTGTCAAAAGAGACATTATAGGCAACAAAATAGTATCTCAAGACCAAATAGAACTTGATATTGGATATAGAATAAAGCAAGGAAGATTTTGGATAAATTCAATCATAGTAAAAAAATACAAAGGGTAAAAAAATGAAAAAAATTTTAGCATTTTTAGTAAGTTTTTTAACACTTAATGCAACCGTAATTATTAATAATCCTAACGGATTAATTAAAGTATATCTTTCAAAAAGCTCCGTTAATAGAATTGTATTACCGGAAAAAATTCTAGACCTTGCCTATTCAAAAGAAAAAGGTTTAATTGTAAAAGTAGTAGGAAATCAAGCATTTTTAAAATATAAAGTAATTAAAGAACAAAAATTCGAACAAGTAGGTGGCAAAGTAAACCCAAACTCTTTAAAACCAATAGGAAATCCGCAAATAAAATATTTAGCAAAACCAAGCGAAGTATATTTTATAACTAAAAATAAAACATACTCATTTCTTTTTATTCCAAAAAATATAAAACCTCAAACTATTATAATTAATGATTTTGGAGCAAAAGTAAAAGAAATAATCAAATACGAAACAGAAGATAGTTATATTAAAACTCTTGCAAAAATTACAAAAACGATATTAAATAACCAAGTTCCATTTGGATATAAAATTAAAACCTACAATAAAATTGTTTATAAAGATAAAATCTTTACTACTGTCTTAAAAAACGAATATGATGGAGTAATTTATAAAGCCTATTTATTTGAAATCCACAATAAAAGCGCAAAACCTTACAAATTAAACCCAAGAATACTTTACAATCTTGCCGACAAACCCCCAGTTTCCTTAACTATTTTTTACGATAATCAAGTAAATTACCTCTTACCATTTTCAAAAGCATACATAGTAATAATTGAAAAAAGGAATTAGTAATGCTTGAGAAAATTCTAAACTTCTTTTCTACCGATAAAAATCCAGACGATGCCGAAAAGTTACAAAAAAAGAACGTAATAGTAATTGGAGTTTCTCTTTTTGCAATAATTCTTTTTTTGATGTTCGTAATAGGAGGAGATGAAAATACAAACAAAAAAAATAAAATAGGAGAATTTAAAATTGTAACAGATAACGAAGCAGCAAAAACAGCTTGGATTGGTAAAGTAGCTCCTGAAGTTGAGGTTACTAATAAACAAGTTAGAGAAGTTTTAGAACAAAACAAACAATTAAAAAAAGAAATCAATATGTTAAAAAAAATGATTATTCAAATGAAGAAAAATAAACCTCAACAACCTGTGCAAAACGAGAAAAAAATAAATCTCAATTTGACGCCAAACAACGCTAATCAAAACCTCTATACTAAATTCCCGCTTCCCCCAAAACCAAAATCCCCTAAAGAAGTAGGATTAAACGAACTAGGCAGAGTTCCTATTCTAAAAAAAAGAATAATCGTTAAAAAAGAAGAACTAAAAGATCCCCTTGCCTATGCCCAAATTTCTCAACCAGAAAAACCAAAACCACAACCAGAGAAACCAAAACCTGAGAATATAATTTTAACTGGGACCATTACAAAAGTAATCTTACTTGGAGGAATGGATGCTCCAACTATGGCAAGAGCAAAAAATAATCCTCTTCCGGTTTTAATGAAAGTTATGGATCTTTCATTTTTGCCAAACGATTGGAGGGAGGATATAAAGGGATGTTTCATCTTAGGAGAAGGTTATGGAGACCTAAGTAGCGAAAGAGCCTACATAAAAACGACTACTCTTTCGTGCGTAACTAAAGACGGATATCATATTGATACTCCCTTTAGAGGAGCAGTATATGGAGAAGATGGAAAAGTGGGACTTAGAGGAAGAGTTGTAACCAAACAAGGCGCATTAATAGCGAGAACCCTGCTTGCTGGTTTTTTACAGGGAGTAAGCGAAGCCTTTAAACAAAATACTACAATAGTAAGCGTCTCTCCTCAAGGTTCAACTCAAACTATAAACCCAAATAAAGCCCTACAAGCTGGCACTTTTAACGGATTTGCATCCGCTACGCAAAAATTAGCTGATTTTTATTTAAAAATGGCGGACCAAATTGCACCAGTAATTGAAATAAGTGCCGGAAGAAGAGTTGATGTAATTTCACTTGAGCCTGTAAAACTTAAACCTATAGAATTTTTAAAGAAAAAAAAATAAAGGAGAATTAATGAGAAAATTAATTCTTAGCATAAGTATAGCGGCAAGTTTATTTGGAGCTTCGTTAATATCACAAAAAGAATTTGGTTTGGTTCAATCGGTCTTACCCAATACAAAAATATCAAAAGTAGAACACACTCTTATTGACGGACTATATGCCGCATTTTTGCCAAACGGAAATGTAATATACGTTTATCCCTATAAAAGATTAATTTTTTTTGGAGAAATTTATACAAACACGGGAATTAACCTAACAAATAAAATAAAGACCGCTTGGAAAAACAAAATACAAAAAGAACGGCTAAAAAAAATTAATGCAGAAGAACTTTTAAAAAATAGTTTTGAAATTAAATTCGGTAAAGGAAGCAACAAATACGAAATTGTAGTATTTACCGACCCAGAATGTCCATTTTGCAGGAGAGTGGATAAATTTGTAAAAGATAAAAACATTACATTTCACATAAACTACATGCCTTTATATTTTCATCCACACGCTAAAAAATGGGCTTTAGAAATACTTTCAAGCAAAAACAAAAAAAAAGCAATTGAAACAATCGAAAAAACAAATAAAGATCTAAATATAACAATTACAAAAGAAGCAAAAAAAACTCTAAAAGCTACACAAGCCCTTGCAAGAAAACTTGGAATAAGAGGAACTCCGACAATGTTCGTAATAGATACAAAAACGAATAAAGTAATTGACGTTATAAACGGAGCAAATATTCCAAAACTTCAAAAATGGATTGAAAAAGACAAGGAGCAAAAATGAAAAAGCTAATTATTTCTATTGGAACCACATTTTTTCTAATCGGATGCTCGATGATGCCATATCACGATAAATTTATGTGTGAAGGAGGTAGTAATGTCAAAATTTGTAAAAGAGTAAGCGAGGTTTTAAAAGAAAGCGATGAAATAAACAAACCAAAACTTCATTCGACAACCATATACTACTATAACAGAAATTACTATTACGACAAAAAACTTAAAGACATGATTGAAGCAATATCTCTTGAAGAGTTGCAAAAACCCGTTAAAGTTAAAATAGTATGCAACAAATCTCCTGTCAAAAATAAAAAATCCAACGTTATTTTTAAAAGAAAAGTAAAAGTATGCGTATACAAAGCAAATATAAGAAAAAAGCCTTCTTGCAAAGCCGACGTTGTAAAAGTAGTAAAGAAAGGTAGCATTTTATACGCAAATGCTCTCGTTAACGATGCTTGGATCAAGGTAAAAGACGGATACATTCATAAATCTTTAGTCTGTAAAGAATGCAAATGAAGAAACTAATTGCACTGACAATCATTAACATAGCTTTTGCGTATAACGTTAGTTTAAATAGAAAAGTAGATTTATTAACTCAAGCTGTAGCAAAACTTATAAACGAAAATCAAAAATTACAAAATCAAATAAACGAATTAAAGCAAACAATGAAAATCAACACTCAAATGATAACCTCAAATAGACATTTAATAGAAAAACTAAAAAAAAACAATTTAAGCGCTTTTGCTATAGTTAAGGCTTATAGATTAAACGTAAGAGAAAAACCATCTTTGAAATCAAAAATATTAAAACAACTAAAAAGAAACGAAATCGTAAAAATACACGACACAATCATTAAAAACGGCAAAGTGTGGTATAAAGTCGATAACGGATACATCTCGGCATTTTATACGAATCTTGCAATAAGGAGAAAAAAATGAAAAATTTTAAATTAATTACAATAGGATTAATTGGGCTTACTCTAATAGGTTGTGCCTCCAGCCAACCTCAGCCTCAACTAAAACCGTCAAAACAAGCAAAAGAGTTAAAAACCATAGAAGCGTTTGTAAAAAACAAAAAAACCGCTCCACTTAGAAAAGTTAGCAAATTCGTTAACAAACCCTTAAACATTACGGAGGTAAATAAAATTTTATTAAAGACCAATTCTTTATATGCAAAAAAATATAAAAAAGAAGCTCTAAAAGAAAAAATAAATCTTACTCCAAACACTCCGTTATATCGCCCCCCTTTATTTGCGGAAATGATAGTATTTCCATACGTTAGCGATGGAATTTATCACGATACGCAAAAAATATGGATAAAAATTAAAAACGGGGAATTCGTATTAAATCAAAACAAAAAAGATAAAAAATTAATTTTTGGGATAAATTATGGAGGAAAATATAATGAATAAACTAAAAGAGCCTTTAAACGAAATAGTATCTTTACCGGTTAAAATATGGAATAGCGTTTTTAAAAGATATAGATTTAGCGACTTTCTTCCATGGGTTTTTTGGGATAAAGACGAAGCTTTATATATTAACAACGATAATACCTACGGATTTGTATTTGAAATAACTCCAAGAATAAAAATGGGAATTAAAACCGCAGATGCTGTTGAAGAAATGTTAAATAAACTTCCTCAAGATACTTTTTTACAAATTATGCTCTACGGCTCTCCAAATATAGTTCCAATCGTAGAACAATGGAAATTGGGACATATGGCAAGAGATGAAGAGGTTCTAAAAGCCATCCTTGAAGAAACGGCTCAAATGTATTACAAAAAGACTAAAGAGCCTATTACCTCAACTTTTAACGTAAAATTGAGAAATCATAGAACTATTATTTCGGTAAAGGGAAGAGATAAAAGAAAAATCCTTGATTACAAAGTTTCCTTAGAAGGAATACTCCAAGCTAACAAATTCTTTCCAAGAGAACTCTCGCCAAGAGATTTAAAACCTCTATTATGGGAAATATTTAATATAAATCACGATTTAAAAGAAATACCGGGATATGACGAAAATATACCTATTAACAGACAAGTAATAGCTCCTAATACAAAAATTATCGTAAAAGATACTCACTTAGAAATAGACGGGAAAACTTGGATTACGCTTGCTCCTCAAAAGCTTTCCACATACGCCTTTATTGCGGATTTTGGAGAAAAAATGGGAGATTTTACTACAAGAAACCCAGAAATGAGTATTTTTCCAGATAATTTTATAGTTACCTTATCAACTTGTCGTCTTCCAGCTAAAAAATTAGCACAAGTCGAAAATTATCATAAGATAATTGCAACGCAAAAGTGGGATAGAAGAATTTTTAGAGCCTTCGCAAAAGCTCAAGACGAAAGCACAGAAATTCTTGATAGAATAGATAGCAAAGAGCCTTTATTTGCGATGGATTTAAATATTTTGGTAGCAGGTAATTCTTACGAAGAAGCAAAAAGAAACGTAGAGGTAGTCAAAAACTTTTATAAAAATGGAGGAAACACAAGAGGAATAGTTTTAGAAGAAACTTACGGCATCCATCAATTAAATTTTCTTGCTTCTCTCCCTATGGGTATTAACGAAGAATACGTGTTTGACACAACGAGAAAATATAGAACGATGTTCATGAAAAACGTAGCTCAATACGCTCCGCTTGAAGCGGATTTTAAAGGACAAGGGGATAACTTTTTATTAATCACAAGAAGAGCACAACTTGCGGGATACGATTTATTTAATTCGGACAAATCTTTTAACGCTTACGTAGTCGCAACTTCTGGTGCAGGTAAATCAGTATTTTTACAAACAATAGCACTTAACTCTTACGCAAGGGGCGATAGAGTATTCGTATTGGATTACGACAACTCTTTTTATGGATTATGCCAAGCGCTAGATGCTCAATATATCGCTCTTAATCCTCATAAACCTATTAGCTTTAACCCTTTTAGTGAACTTAAAACAATAGAACAATTAAAAGAGGATTTGGCATATTTATCAGATTTTGTATATATGCTTGGAGCAAACAAAAGCGAAATTAAATCTCTTGAAGAAGAAAAACTTATAAAAACTCGAATTCAAGAAGTTTTAATAGAACTTTTCCAAGAGTATGGAAACAAACTTGAAATTACACACATTAGAAACAAGTTAAGAAAAGAAAAAGATAGAAGATTTATAGATTTTGCAATACAATTATCGGCATTTTGCCGTGATGGAATTTACGGAAAATTTTTCGAAGGACCAAACCAATTTAACATTGAAAAAGAGTTTATCGCTGTAGAATTTAGAGAAATGAGCGAACACCCAGATATTAGAGATCCTATTATTATGATGTTGATTTATCATCTAAACCAAATGATGTATTTAGGGAAAAACAGACAAGGAAGAATTCAAATTATTCTTGACGAAGGACACAGATTTCTAGGTAAAAACCCAAGAATGGACGATTTTATAGAACAAGCTTATAGACGTGCAAGAAAATACAATGGAAGTATAATCCTCGCGACTCAGGGATTTGATGATATATATGATCCTAAAAGCGGAGGTTTAAGCGCGGCTGGTAAAGTAATAATTGCAAACTCCCCTTGGAAGTTCTTTTTAACACAAACCGAAACGAGTATTAATATGCTTTTTCAGTCAGGAGTATTTAATTTTGACGAGATGGATAAAAAAGTTTTAAGAAGCATTCATACAAATAAAGGAGAATATTCTGAAATTTTTGTGATTACTCCCAACGAACTCAAGCTTCCAAACAGGCTCATTATGAATAAATTCTTCTACTATATAACTACTACCGATCCTAAAGATAAAGAAAAAATTAAAAAATATACGGATATGGGACTTGATTATATAAGCGCTATCAAGAAAATTTTGGAAGAAGAAGGATATTAAGGAGGGGGAAATGAAAAAAAAACTATTAACTTTATTATTTAGTCTCAATCTTTTGTTTGGGGTTTGCAAACCAAATCCCACCCAGCTTTTAACCGACATTTTTTCTCTTGATTATTCGGCAATGCTTCCTTTAAAAATAGCTGGAGCAACTATTCTTCCCGGACCTATACCAGATAGCATAGATACTCCTCATACGCCAATTTGCATATGTCCCGCTCCACCTCCAATTATGCTTAGAATAGGAATTCCTGTAGGCTTTTACAATCCAGACAGAATGGTAGATAGTGTAAAAGACCCTTATTGTTTCGAAGGACTTGGAATAAGTATAACTCCCATCAATATCAAAGGAGCCGGAGTTCAAGCCGATGATCCTCAAAGCGGAGTGCATTCGTTTTTTCAAACTCACTTAGTATCTTTTCCGGTATTTCAGGTGTTAGATTTAATGATAGATTTTATATGTCTTCAATCACCAACAGGAGTAGACATTTTATACTTAACCGAAATAGACCCTATGTGGAACAGCGATAGTTTATCGGCTTTAATCCAACCAGAGGCACTTTTGTTTGGAAACCCTATTACAAACCTTGCATGTATGGCTGATAGTATCGCCTCTCAAATTTATATGCCAATAGATGCTCTTTTTTGGTGCAAAGGAAGTTGGGGAAACGCTTATCCAATGACGGGTAGCGTAACAAGCGGAGATTTAATCCAATCAAGTGCATCGGCGGCGGCAAGTTTACTTTATAAACTTCACAGACAATTAATTCTCTGGGGACAATGGGGTTATGAAGGATTATGTTTTAGATATCCTCTTCCTATTTGGCAAAAATCAGCTTACAGATTACAACTTATAGCACCTATACCTTTTATAAAAGCTATAACGATAGGACAAACGGGTATGCTTTGGGATAGCGCAAAAAATCCTCCATTTGCTGGAGATAATTTCAGTTATATTATATTTAGAAAAAGGGATTGCTGTGCGTTTTAGAATTTTTCTTTTAATCCCAACCGTGATTTTAAATGCAAAAGTAATTGAAATTCTACACGTAGGAAAAACGTATCCCTTCGCCGAAAAAGATCTTTTAGTTTTATTGCATAAATATATTAAATCTCATAAAAAAGAAATTGCTAAAAAACTTCAAAAGATAAAAAAAGAAGCAAAAAAAAAGATAATAAATTTTAAACCTCAAGGAATTAACCCCCTAACTCCCGCTCCCAAAAATAGAGTTTTTTATCCAGATTTAACCTATACATTGCCTTACGACATTAAAGACACTCAAGGACGCGTTATCTATCCAAAAGGTTTTAAATTTAATCCTGCAAATTATGTAAGATTACCTTATACAATAGTCGTAATAAATGGAAATAGAAAAGAAGAACTTAAGTGGGCTGAGAAAAACGGATATTTCAATAATATACATTACAGGATTTTTTTAACTGATGGAAATTGGTATGAAATTATGAAAAAATACAAAACCCAAGTTTATTATTGTATGCCCCAAATCGAAAAAAGATTTAAGTTAAAACATACTCCAAGCATTATTACTCAGATTGGAAATAAAATAGAAGTGAGAGAAATTTGTTTAAAATGTAAAAACACAAGAAAAGAGAAATAAAAAAATCATCTTTTATTGGTTGAAATTTTTAGTAAATCAATAAAATTTTTTCCCACCAACCTCAACTGTCCCTCTTTAACTACATATACAAAATTTCTATCTGTTGCTATAATTTTTCCTCTTATTTTTTTCTTACCAACGATAATTTCGCTTTCTACCCTATTCTTAATAAAATATTTTTTAACAGTAAGAGAATACAAAATTCCAATAAGAAAAAAGCTAAAAAAGATAAAAAAAATATCTATAAATTTTTTTGCTTGTAAATAGGGATAAGAAAAAAGCAAAACAATAAAAAAACTCAAAATAGTATAACTCATAAAAATCAACCAAAACTTCATATCACCTAATGGATTTTTAGCGATATATACATTTACTTCATTCAAAAGAACGTAAATTAAACAAAAAAACAGATAGACAAAAAAAGACTTAATGAAAACCATCTTATTTAAAATTTTACTGCCCAAAAAAATTATAAAAATCATCATTACAGGAAGAACAAAAAACAACCCCTTAACTAAATATACTCCAAACGAATAATTAGGAACTATGTTTTCAAGAAAACTATTTCCATAAAATACTACACTTATAAGCACCCCTACAAAATATAAAATCAACAACAAAAAATAACTAATTATTAGCGTTTTCATTTTTTACCCTTTTATTTTTTTACGATTTTTTACAATATAAATATTTCTCTCGGTAAATTTCTACATTATTTAAAATATTATAAAACAAATTATCCATACATACTTTCATTGTAGTAATAATTCTATTTACATCTTCCAAATATTCTCTTAAAGCGTAATAAGTTATTGTTTTTGTTTCATCTATTAAAATAATTTTTCTTTTTTTAATTTCCTCTATTGTCGGTTTTTCTTTTTGTTTTAAAAGTTTCATATTATATTTTTTCATATATGGAAGAATAATTTTATATACCTCTTCTTTTACTTCTAAAATCAGAAAATCTCTTAATGTATATTCTACATCAAATGACTCATCGTATCGTTTTCGATTTATTTCCTTTATTGCTTTTGCTATTATTTTTTTAGATTCATTATCTTTTTCATCTTTAAGTTTTTGATACATTAATGCTATTGCCAAATCCTCTAAATTTATCATACCTTTTATTATGTTATTTTTTCCTAGTTCTCTTAAATACTCAAGTTCTTTCATTTTTCCTCCTTTTTATACTTTTCAATCAATTGTTGTAATTCATATTCAAACTCTTCTTTCCTTTTATCATCTAAGCTAAGATTTTCCCTTATCTTAATTGTAATTCCGTTCTTTTTTGTTATTTTCAATTCTACTTTAGGCTTTGCTTTCTCTTCTCGTTTCAGTCTGTTCTCAATCTCTTTTTTTAACCATTCACGCCCGTTTTTTAAAAAGCCCTGATAAAGTTCAAAAACCTCATTTTCCCATTTTTGGGAAATCACACTTTCCAAACTACCCGATTTTTCAGGGTTTTGTGATTTGTTTAGCGTGCTAAACTTTTTTTTAGCGTATGAATTCAACCAATTTAGAGCTGTTACATCTTTTGTGCTTTTATTCTCTTTTATATCTTGAATTATCTTTTCTGGCAGTTTCAATACATTTAAAACTTGAGATACCCAGCCTTTTGTTTTTCCTATTTCTTTTGCTATTTCTTCAAGAGTTTTTTCAAAATCTTCTTTGTATCTTTTTATAGCCATTGCAGTTTCTATAAGGTCTAAATCTTCCCTTTGTAAATTTTCTACAATGGACATACTTGCAAGTTTTTTAGGGTCAGCTTCTACCACATACGCTTTTATTTTATCTTTTCCTAAAAATCTGTGAGCTTCTACTCTTCTATGACCTCCTACTATGTAATAATTACTATTATCGGCTTTTGTTACTACAATCGGCTGAATAAGCCCCTGTTCTTTTATGCTATTGGCAAGTTCCCTTACCTCATCAAGCTTTATTTCGATACGAGGCTGATAAGGGTTTTCAAGAAGTCTCTCAAGTGGAATTTCCTGAATTTCTTTAAAATCTCCTCTTAGCTGTTTTTGCATAATAGTGTTAACAGTTCCCTCTTTTTTTCTTTTTTCGAGAATTTTTTTTAATTCATTCATTTATATCTCCTATATTTGCTTCTTCTATATATTTAAAAGCCGTTTGGATTTTTTGAAGCTTTGTTTCACACTCTTTCTTTTTTAAAAGACAATTCATAAATTTAATTGCCCATTCTGGAACATTACCCTTACTGCTCCAAGTTCTTACAGTTACATCATTAACGCCCATTTTTTTCGCCAATTCTTTCTGCGTTATCCCAAGCTTTTTACATACATTTTTTACAAAATTCTCATTCATTTTAATCCTTAAAGGCCGGTTCTAGATCTTTGTTTAATCTTTTTATTTCATTTTTTATTACCAAATATGCTCCAAAATTTTCTTTTAGCAGCTCTTCAATATCTTTTTTCTTCATTTCTCTTGTGGCTATTGCTTCGCTTCTTTTAAAATATGTTACCGCTTTTAATCTTTTCCCCAATACTTCTTTTTTTAAGAGTTTTGCGTTTTCTTTTAAATCATCTATAAGCTCAAATTTCCCTATTCCGCTTTTTTGTAAAAATTTAGGCGATATTTCATTATATACAATTGCCCAGTTTACTTTTTTCTTATTTAATTCATCTATATACGTTTTAAGTTCCATTATAAATTCATATGAAGGTTTTTCACTTGTAGTTCCTACCTTAATAGGAATTATAACTGTATCAATATAAGGTAATACTTTTAATAAATCCTCTGTAATACCGCCTTTTGTATCAATTATAATGTTTTTAAACTCTTTGCTTTGGGATAGGAGTTCCAAAAAGTCTTCAAGCTCGATATTTTCTTCCTCTTTAACTTTCCCAAAATCTACTATTTTCTTATAAGGATAAATATCGGCGATTTCTCTTGATAAGTCTAAATTTAAAATTAAACTTTTAGGCAAGTCAATTAACGTGGCAAGTGTGGTTTTACCAACTCCGCCTTTATCATTGGCCAGTAAAATAAATCTCTTTTTCATATTATCTTCCTTATCGTTTTGTGTAATTTTATCTATTTCCTCCATATCGTAAATGTTTTCCATTTTTTCTCCTTTTTCCTTTATATTCAAATTTTCTTTATTACTTTTTTCAATATTTTTAACGGCGTTCATAAAAGAGGGCAGGGCATAACTTATATTAAAATCATTTTTGATTTTTTCCAAAATTGTCTTATAAGATGCACCTTCCTTTTTTGCCTTTTTGATATACGGATATATTATTTTAAGTAGTCTGCTTTTTTCTTTTGGCGCTTTGGTTCCGTATAAACCGAGTTCTTTTGATTTTTGTATAATTTCCTTTGGAAACATACTTATCCTTTAAATAAATTGTAAAACAAAGGGAATTAAATTCCTTCTATATATCCCGTAAGCAAGAGAAGCACTACAATAATGCCTATGACTGCTGTTACGGGGATTTCTTCCTTTTTCAAAAAGGTATAAACATATACCATTATGGACGTATATACAAATGATACAATAACGGTAATCCAGCTGTGAGGTAGTATAAACATTAATAAAATGATATTTAAAGAATGAATTGCAGGTTTTAACTCATTTAGACATGATTTTGTTATAATTTTCATGAGCACTCCTTTTTTAAGTTAAAAGATTTGTATTATTATAATACAAATATAATAGTAAAGCAATAGTAAAGGGAGAAATTTATGAAAAATATTTTTCTAATTGTGTTTTTTGTAGTTCCGGCTGTAGTAAGTTTTTATAAAAGTAGGATAGATATAGGTATGATATTTATAGTAGGTTTGGCAATTGTTTTTATATTAGAAAAGAGGAGAGATTTGGTAAATAAATTTTTCTAATATCTATTTTATCATCAAAAATTTTACTGTCTTTTATACCGAGCTTTTTCCTTACAAAATGCAAATCATTGTTTCTTTGTTTGGAAGGATTCGGAGAAATTTATAAATTGAATATGTTTTTTGTAAAAAAAACTGTCTTAAAAATGTTTTTGAAGATAAAAAAAACATTGAGTTAATAATGGATTTTTTTGAAAAAAATAGTAAAAGTTTTATTAAAAAAAAGCTTGACTATACAGTTGCAAAAGAGCTTTTCATCGTAGAGAAAAATATTGAATAACAATAAATTTTTTCTTTGCTTTTGTGAGTGAACTCTTTATATTTATATTAAAATTATATTATAATTTAATGAGAAGCAAAAAAGATTTTAAGCAAAAAAGATTTTAAAGATTCAAATAAAATTCTTGAAATTTTTGATTAGAAAAGAAGGAATTAAAAAAGAAGAAAAAGGTTAAAAAATGAATGAAGAACTTTTGGAATATCTTGTAACTACTTTGCGTCTGATTGCTTTATTTGGAGGAATATTTTTGGTTTTACTTTTTTTTAAAATTCTTGAAATTTTTGATTAGAAAAGAAGGAATTAAAAAAGAAGAAAAAGGTTAAAAAATGAATGAAGAACTTTTTAGTTAAAAAAGGCATTTAATGAAGCTAATCAAAACCGCCTACCTCATCGCATTTTTTATAATACCGGCATATTTTTTGACAACAAACGGACATCCGATTTTAAGCGGAATGTATCTTGGAGCTTTCAGTATCTTATTACTACTCGAAAAAAGTAAAAAGGTAAGGAAGTTTATTGAAAAGGTATTCTAACTTCTGCTTTTTATATGATTTACTAAATAAGTAAAACTCACCTTAAACGTTTTATCTGACCCGTTTTCATCCACAACTATTAATTTAACTTCTTTGATTTCACCCTCCTGTTCCGTATAATCTAGTATTTCCCAAATTTCAGCCTCTTTCTCAACTTCTTCTTTTCTATCATAGTAACTTAATATCTTTCCTAAGAACGCTTCTTTTAACTTCGAGATTAAAAGATTTTTATTTTCTTTTGATTTCATTTCTTCAAACTCATCTTTATTCATCTTTTTAACCTCATCAAATCTTTTAAAAAGTTCTCTCCAACTATTAAGAGCTTCTTCTTTATTTAAAAGCTCCCCGTTTTTATATAAATATCCATTTTTTATTTCATAAACATCATTGTCGAGTAAATAAACTTTTTCCTCACCTTCTTTTAATATGTTATGTCTAAAGTCCGTAAAAGTTTTAAAAAAATGGGTATATTTTTGTTTTTTGTCCGGTTTTGAATTTTCGTAAATATAGAATTTTAACCTTGTAACTTTCCTACCTTCTTTTTTCTCTTCATAATTAAATAAAAGATCAGTATTTTCATTTATCTGTTTTTTTGCAAGTTCAATTACTCTTCTTTTAAAATCAGCATACTTGTAATTTTCTGGAACTAATAAAACCTCTCTAAGGTAAGACACTTCAAGTTCGACTTCAACTCGATCCAAATTTTTATTGTATGTTTCCTTATTGTAAATATCCTTTAAAATTTCATAAAGCCTTATCGCATATTTACTACTAAGTGGCAAAATGTTTTTTATTTCATACTGCAAATACCTCTTTTTGGTTTCTTTAAGTAAAGGAAAAATATCTTCGTCAAATTTTAATTTTATAACTCCACTATTTTTCTCAATCACCGGCTTTTTTAAAATATGAAAACCAGTCCATCTGTTCTCATCTTCTATTTGTATAACCTTTTCCATTATTTCAATTAAAGCACTTTTTATTTCCTTATACATTCTTTTATCTTTCGTATTTGATAAATCCATAAACTGTTTAATTCTAAACTGATAAATAGTATCAGGTCCATCATCTTCTTTTATTGCTGTAATAAGGGCAGCAAGTATTTTAAGAGCAAGTGGGGAGAAATCAAATTTTGCAGTTACCAGCTTTTCGTTCTTTTTAACTTTAGAAGTGTCGTAAAGTATCACACTTTTTCCTTTTTGGTCTGATTTTAACATTTTAAAACCTTTTTTTGAAGTATTGTATCAAATACATGACATACCATCAAGTATGTCATATTTAGTATGAAAAAAGTCATATTTAGTATGAAAAAAGTCATATTTAGTATGAAAAAAGTCATATTTAGTATGAAAAAAGTCATATTTAGTATGAAAAAAGTCATATTTAGTATGAAAAAAGTCATATTTTAGGCTTTGAAATGCCTTATTTTCCGCTACTTTAAAGTTTCTACATTATACAAGATACATTATATATAACAATATACACTCTCTATAAGAGAGGTTTTTTAGAAAAATAATAAAAGTATGAAAATTGTCATACTTTTGTATGATTTTAGAGACACTAAATTTTCAAATATCGTTTTACACTGCTTGATAAAATACTTCGAATTTACTCTTTAAAAGCCAACAGGTAATTATAAAGAGCTGGTTTACTTTCTTTTACATAAACCTCAGCCTCTTTATCTTTTATGATTATTTTTTAATACTCCCATCTTCTCCCCTTAAAAAGGAATTTTCTCATCTTCTATATTTGGAGGAGTAGAATTTTCTGGCTGAGATTGAGGCTGGGAAACTTGATTAGGATTTGCCGATCTTGGAAGAAGCTGTATTTTCTCCACAATTACTTCGTGCTTCTGCCTTTTATTTCCGTCACTACCAACCCACTGATTAAGAATAAGCCTTCCAACTAAAAATACCAAATCTCCTTTTTTTAAATATTGATTTGCAATCTCTGCGCTTCTACCAAATATAGTAATGTCTATAAACATATTTTCTTCTTTTTGTTCCCCAGTTATTTTATCCTTAAACTTATAAGATGTAACAACATTTGACTTTGCAACAGCTAGACCATTTTGTGTGTATTTAAGTTCTATATTTTTTGTAAGTCTTCCTAAGATAGTAATTTCGTTAAACATTTTTAACTCCTTTTTAAAAACATTTACTGCAATATACCTTACCGTAATCTTTTCCTTCAAAGAACCAATCAGCAAGGCGTTTATTAAAATGGGTTTCATCAACCCACAGTTGTTTTCCTACTTTAACCCCCTGAGTTTTACTTTTAAAATCTGAAAGAGTAAGCCCTTGGCGTTTTAAAAATAAATCAACTTCTCGGCAGTTTTCCTTGTGGTGAGAAATTGTTTTTGAGACTTTATTAAGTGAAAAAATCACTTCCTCTCCTTATCAAGTTTATTAATTTTTTCTTGAGATTTTTTCATCTCTTCTTTTTTTCTTGTTTAATTTAATTTTTAGCATTCTGAATTCCTTTATAAAAGGTTTTATTAATACCATTATAAATGAAATTGTAAAAATGTCAAGTTTTTTGAAAAAAATTTAATGTTAATAGAGAATTTAGGAATTAAAAACCCTAAAATTGCAACGGAGGTTTTGGACGGAGTAAAGGGTTTTTTGCCGTATAAACATTTATTTCGTTAAAAAAAGAATATGCAAATACCGCTATTCCGTAAGCCATAAAGGATTTTAAAAACTTCATTTTAAAATCTTTCTTTTCAGGTTTCAGTTCGGGAAGTAGCATTGCAAGTATTATTGCAGGAAGTAAAAAGAAAATTCCTTTCATAAAAAAATCCCCAAGTGAATAATTAGGAAGTATCCATTCTGGCAGTATCAAGCTTTTTCCGTATAAAACAACGTTGCTTAAAATCCCTGCCAAATAAGCTATTATAATTAAAAAGTAACTGACAAACAATGAAGCCATTTTTAATCCTTTTATATTTTTAAATTACCAAAACCATATTTTCAAATTTTAAGTAGTTTCTAAAATAGCCTTTGCTTCTTTTGTCTTTCTAAATTCAAATACTACCTCATCAGGGTCAATTATTTCTAATGCGTGGTATTTTCCTGTTTAACCACTTCGCAGTTTTTAAGAAACTCTAGCCTCCTGCTCCGCTTTCTCGCTTCTCTAAAGCCTGATTGTGATATGTAGCCTCTTCAAGTTCTCTTCGTTCCCTTATAATTGCTTTTTCTTCTTTTAATATCTCATTATTCATATTAACTGCCATTCTTACCTCTTTTGTGCTTTATATTTTTAAGTATTTTTTAATCTCATTAAACCATTCTTGTTTAAAGTTTTTATATTCGTCGTTGTTTTTTATTATCTCAACTATTCGTAGAGCTTCTTCTTTATCACCTTTTGGGTTACTTAATAAAAGATATAAATCAAGGAATAACCTTTCTTCTTTTGACAATCTATATTTACTATAAACTTCTTTTATATTTAAAATTTTAATTGGAATGTTTTTTATTTTTTCAAGTGCTAATTTAGTTTTATTGTTAAAATTGAAGATTAAATGTTGTTTGTTTTCATCGAAAATGATTGATAACAGATTGTTCATTCTCCCTTCCTTTGATTAACTTTTTTTCATCTATAATAACAGGTATTCTTTCTACATCATGAGCCACAACCCTAAACGAATATCCGTCCGGAAAATATCTTCTTAAATCTTCCAATAGTTCAAAACCACCCTGATTTAACTCTATTTTATGAATGCTGCAATCTTTAACTTTTCTACAAACAATAGATTTATAATAATTTTCATTATCTATAATAATATATTCATTATGATAATTTTTATTATCTATAATATAATGATAATTTTTATTATCTATAATATATTCATTGTTTTTTGTAATTATTTTTAATGCTAAAGGGTTAGTCTGCAATATTACTTTTTCTACTCCGTTTGCTTCTTTTTCCGCTTCTTCTTTGCTTTTGAAAGTTCCAAAAGATATATTCATTTGTAATTTAATATTTGTTTTTGGAATAGGGTTGTAAGTAAAAATTATAGCTCTATACATTATTTCCCCCTTTAAAAATATTTGACGGATACTCAAATTTATTATCACTCCAGTTGTTTTTCTTTTTATTTGCAATAATTTCCAACCATTCCGCTAATATACCTCCTAATAATCCATAAAAACTTGCTTTAAGCGGGTTTAATATTTCCGGAATATGAAGATTTAACGGAAATCATAGATAAAAATAATAAAGAATCCCAATAATTCCAAATAGAGATTATTTTATTATTAAGTTTTATTCTTTTGCTCTTAACAAAAAATACAGAAAAAAACATATAAAAAGACAATCCGATATATAATGGAAAGTCCTTAACCAAAAACGGAATTAAAACATTATATGTTTGTAATAATGCTTCGTTAAAGCTATTCATTCTTTCTCCTTATTTTCTTTTCCCTCAATTTTTAATTTCTCATATCCTAACCATATCCAAAACAGGGCAAAAGGTATTCCGATTATTCTGCTTAACAAAGGATGCGTAGCTGGGGTTATGAAAATAATAGACAGTAAACATACTATACCGACTAACAGGTAATCTATTGATTTTATTTTTTCCATTGTTTAATCCTTTCTTCCGCCAAAAAATATACTGCCGATAAAAAATCCGCCTAAAAAACTTCCCGTGCAGTCTTTTTCATCCCCTAATTCTATTGAAGATTTTAAAAATAAAAACAACTTGGATGCATTTTTTATAGATTTTTAATCCGTTTTGGAAGCCATCTTTGCTTCCAATAGATAAAATGTTCTTCTAAAGGTTTAGAATTTAAATTAGGAATATCTGTTTTTAACAATAAAAAGTCTTTCCAGTTTTTCGCTAAAGGGGCAAAATAATATC
>JAMORJ010000042.1 GCA_027063595.1 Nautiliaceae bacterium
GATATTAATGAGCTTTTACAAAATTTGATAGAAAAATCAAAAAAAATTATAGCGTTTGGCACTTGTAGCTGTTTTGGAGGTATTTTTGGAAAAGGAGTTGAATGTAATAAAATTAATATTCCAGGTTGTCCTCCTCATCCAGAATGGCTTATGTATGTTTTGAATATGATGAAAAAAGGTAAAGACATTAAAGTGGATGAGTATTTAAGACCCGTTGAAATTTTTTCTTATACGACTCATATGGGATGTATTAGAAATGAATATTTTGAATGGAAGATAGATGCCGAAGATTTTGGAAGTAAAGAAGGGTGTCTTTTTTATTATCAAGGATGTCAAGGACCATTTACTCATAGTAGTTGTAATAAAACATTGTGGAATGAAGTTAATTCAAAACCAAGAGCCGGTACGCCTTGTTTTGGATGTACAGAACCTACTTTTCCAAAAGAAAATCTTTTTAAAACCGAAACTTTTATGGGAATTCCAGCTAATATTCCTCTTGGAGTTAGCAAGAGAGCGTATTTAACTATTTCTGGGATTGCTAAGAGTTTAAAAAACGAAAGATTAAGTAGTAAACTTTTTAGGAATTGTGATGAAAATAAATGAAAAGATAATTACTAAAATTGAGGGAGAAGCAAAGCTTAAAGTTTATGGGGAAGAGATAATTGATTTTGTAGAAATAGAATTTTATAATTTTAGAGGAATAGAGAATTATTTAGTTAATCGTCATTATATGGATGCCTTGGTAATTAATCCAAGAGTTTGTGGAATTTGTGGGCATTCTCATCTTTTAGCTACCGCAAGAGCAATAGAAGATGCTTTTAATATAAAACCTTCTAAAAAGGCTCAGATTCTTAGAGAAATCACTACAGGTCTTGAAATTATTCAAAATCATATAAAGTGGTTTTATATTACTTTTATGCCAGAAATTATAAAAGATAAATCAAAAATGCTAAAAGCTATTTCTATTGCTTCGTATGCTTCGAAAATTATTGCTTTAATAGCTGGACAATTTCCTCATAATTCTTACATAATTCCCGGAGGAGTAACTTGCGATTTGACAAATTTGGAAATATTAAAAATTGAAGATATGTTAAAAATTTTAAAAGAACAAATTATCAAAGAGATAATCGATGAGAGTGGTTATTCTAAAGATTTGGAGATTTTTTTTGAAAACGTAGATAAAAATATAGGAAAAGGGATTAATAGATTTTTGGTATTGGGTAATAATTTTTATTTTAAAAATAATGGAGAATTAGAATTAGTAAAAGAGGAAAAAAAGAACGTTTTTTATGATGATAAATTTTTTGAAGTTGGTCCTCTTTCAAGAAATTTGGAAAATGAAGTAGTAAAGATGATTTATAAGAAATATCAAGATAGCGTGTATTCAAGAGTTTTTGCCAGATTATATGAAATGGTTTTAATTATTGAATATCTTTTAAAAATTATAAAAGAAATCGATATTTGCGAAGAAAATTATATTAAGCATGTTCCTAAAAATTCAAAAGGAGTTAGTGTAATTGAGGCTCCAAGAGGAAGTTTGATTCATAGAATTGAAATAGAAAACGAGAAAATAAAAAAATACGATATTATTGTGCCTACTCAATTTAATCTCTCAAGTTATACAAAAGAAAATCCTTCTCCCGCTCAAGCCGCTTTAATAAATGAAAGGATAGAAAACATTAATATTGTTTTTAAATGTTTTGATATATGTTCGGTTTGTTTTACGCACTAGATATAAGAAAAAGTTATAAAAAACTTCTTTTTGAAAATGAATGAATATTCGTAGATTAGTGGTTTTTAAGTGCTAAAAATTAAAATTTTGTTAAAAAATTATTGAAAATGAATATTTATTTATATTATAATAACGATGAATCAAAATTTTTAGGAGGCAGCAATGAAAGAAGCTTTGATGAATACAATGAGAAAAAGAATTGAAGAATTAAGAGCGTTGCCAGGAGTTGGCGAAAAATCTATAAAAGAAGTTTTGGAAGAAAATGGTTTTACAAGAAGGGATTTTTTAAAATGGTCTGCTGCTTTAGCTATGACACTTGGTCTTCCAGCTTCATTTGCTCCAGTAGTTGCCGAAGCTGCTGAAGTTAGCGATAGATTACCTGTTGTATGGCTTCATTTGGCTGAATGTACTGGATGTAGTGAGAGTTTAATTAGAAGTGATGCTCCTACAATTGATGATTTAATTTTTAATTACATTAATCTTCAATATCATGATACTCTTATGGCTGCTGCTGGTTGGCAAGCAGAAGAAAATTATGAAGAAGCACTTAAAAAGTTTGCAGGAAGATTTATTTTATGCGTAGAAGGTGGAGTTCCTACAAAAGATGGAGGAGAATATCTGACTATTGGAGCGCATGCTGAAACTGGTCTTGAAAAATTAAAAAGAAGTGCTGATAAAGCTGCTGCTATTATTGCTGTTGGAACATGTAGTTCTTTTGGTGGAGTTCAAGCGGCATATCCAAACCCAACTGGTACTGTAGGAATTAGCAAAGTATTAAATAAACCGGTAATTAATGTTCCTGGATGTCCTCCAAGTGCTAAAAACATTGTTGGAACAATTGTATATTATATCTTGTTTGGCGCACTTCCAGCAGTTGATAACTTTAATAGACCAAAATTTGCTTATGGACTTAGAATTCACGATTTATGCGAAAGAAGAGGACATTTTGATGCAGGTGAATTTGTAGAACAATTTGGAGACACTGGCGCTGAAAATGGATTTTGTTTGTATAAAGTAGGATGTAAAGGTCCTTATACATTTAATAACTGTTCTAGAGAAAGATTTAATCAACATACATCTTGGCCGGTTCAAGCAGGACATGGATGTATTGGATGTAGTGAACCAGATTTCTGGGATGCAATGGCACCATATGAAGAGCCTTTGGCAAATCATAAATTTATGAGCGTAAATGCTGATGCTGTAGCAGATAAAGTAGGTCTTACACTTTTAACAGTTGCTGGTGTAGCAATAGCAGCTCACGCAGCGCTTAGCGCAATTAAAAATCCTAAGGAGTAACAGATGGGAAAAAGAGTAGTAATTGATCCAATTACAAGAATCGAAGGACATTTAAGAGTTGAAGTTGTACTTGATGAAAACAACGTAATTAAAGACGCTTATTCAAGTGCGACTTTATGGAGAGGGATTGAAGTTATTTTAAAAGGTAGAGATCCAAGAGATGCTGGATTTATAACACAAAGAATTTGTGGGGTATGTACTTATTCTCATTATAAAGCAGGTATTACAGCAGTTGAAAATGCTCTTGGAATCGAACCTCCTTTAAACGCTAAACTTGTAAGAACACTTTTAGATTTTGCATTATTTTTCCACGATCATATAGTGCATTTTTATCAACTTCACGCACTTGATTGGGTTGATATCATTTCAGCGCTTAAAGCGGATCCTAAAAAAGCAAGCGAAGAAGCGTTTAAATATGTTCCGAATGGTTATAATCCGATTGCAACAGGTGAAGATGAGCTTAGAGAAGTTCAAAAGAGAGTAGCTAAATTTGCAGAAAAAGGAGATTTAGGACCATTTAAAAACGCATATTTTGGTCATAAAACAATGAGATTTACACCTGAGCAAAACTTAATTGCACTTAGCCACTATTTAAAAACACTTGAAATGCAAAGAATTGCCGCTCAAATGATGGCGATTTTTGGTGGTAAAAACCCACATCCTCAAAGTCTTACAGTTGGTGGTGTTACATGTATTATGGATTTACAAGATCCAGCAAGACTTGCTGAATACTTAACTAAATTTAAACAACTTGCTGATTATACAAATAGAGCATATTATGCTGATATCGTAATGGCGGCTGAAGCTTATAGAAACGAACCAAGTGTAGTTCAAAAAAATAACCTTGGTAATTACATTACTTATAGAACTATGCAAATGAGTCAAAACGATTGGTTGTTTGATGCTTGCGGATACATTAAAGATTTCGATCTTGGTAAATACTATGAAATCGATGAAAGCAAAATTGAAGAAGATGTAACTCACTCTTGGTATAAAGATACTGGATTTAGACATCCTTACAATGGTGAGACAGTTCCTGAATATACTGGATATGTTGAAGGTGAAAGTATCAATGGAGAAGGACAAGTAGTAACAACTAAAGTTGTAAATCCAAAAGGTAAATATTCTTGGATTAAATCGCCAAGATATAATCAAGAACCATTTGAAGTTGGACCATTATCTTGTATGGTAGTAAACTATGCAAAAGGAAACGAAAGAGTAAAAAAAGTAGTAGATGAATTTTTAACTCAAACAAAACTTCCAGCAGAAGCATTGTTTACAACTCTTGGAAGAACAGCAGCGAGAATGCTTCAAACTAAAACTATTGCAGATTATGGAATTGAAGCGTTTAATAATCTTGTTGAAAATCTTAAAGTTGATCAAACTACTGTTACTCCTTATAAAATTGATACAAACAAAGAATATAAAGGAAGATTTATTGGTGATGTTCCAAGAGGAATGTTAAGTCATTGGTGTAGAATTAAAGATGGAAAAATTGAAAATTGGCAAGCGGTAGTTCCATCTACTTGGAATGCAGGTCCAATGGATATGAATGGTAAAAAAGGCGCTTATGAAGCTAACTTAATTGGAATGAAAATAGAAGATCCAAGTAAACCTCTTGAAGTTATTAGAAACATTCACAGCTATGACCCATGTATTGCATGTGCTGTGCATGTTATGGATGTTAAAGGTAAAAAACTTGGAGAATTTAAAGTAGATCCACTTTATGGTGCATGCTAAGGAGGCACAAATGAAATTTTTAAAAGTAGTAGGAAAATATATCGGTGGAATTGAATTTTCCGCCGGATATAGATGGCAGCACTGGATAAGAGCTATTTCTATTTTTGCTCTTATTGCAACTGGATTTTATATCGCAAATCCATTTATTACTTATCAAAATACCGCAGTAGAACCAACAAGATTTTTACATGCCGAAATTAGAGAATGGCATATTATTTTTGGTTTTGCTATGATAGCGGCGGTGCTTTATAAAACTTTTTATTTCTTCTTTTTTAAAGAAGGAAAATATGAAAGAGAATCAATTAAAGATGCTTTTAATGTCAAACTTATGATTGAGCAAGTTGGCTATTATCTTTTAATTAATAAGCACCCGCATACGAAAGGTATTTATAATCCTCTTCAATTTTGGGCATATACGATGCTTTATGTATTTTTTTATGGAATTATAATTACGGGAATTGCTTTATATGCCGAAGTTTATCATGAAGGACTTGGTGCGTTTTTCTATCCTTTTGCAAAAAGCATTGAAAGTTTCTTTGGCGGGCTTGCTTATGTTAGACTTTGGCATCATATTTTTATGTGGGCGATTATAATTGTAGTATTTGTTCATATTTATATGGCGGTTTATAACGCTGTATTTGGAAAAAATGGTGGAATGGATGCAATTTTTAGCGGAATGAAATGGGAAAAATTTGAAGACGCTACAAAAGAAGAGGCACAAAAACTTCTTCATCATTAGTCTTCTTTTTTTCTCTCTTTTTAAGAAAATAGCTCTATTTTTTTAAAAAGGGATTAGTATGAAAATATTGATATTGGGAATTGGAAATATTCTTTTTGGTGATGAAGGAATAGGAGTTCATCTTATACATTATTTGAAAAGAAAATATGAATTTTTAGGTCCTCATCAAGTAGATTTAATAGATGGAGGAACTCTTGCTCAAAGACTTATTCCGATAATTGTTGAATATGATAAGGTTTTTATTTTTGATACTGTCGATGTTGATGATGCTAATATAGGAGATGTTTATTTTTTCGATTTTTTAGATGTTCCTGAGTGCGTTTCTTGGCAAGGAAGCGCTCATGAAGTAGAGATGCTTCAAACGCTTGAGATGATACATATGATGGGAGATTTGCCTGAAACTAAAATTATAGGGGTTGTGCCTTATGTAATAGGAGAAGACACTACTTTTACCATAACCGAGCCTGTTTTAAAAGCGGCTAAACTTATGGAAAAAATATTGATTGATGAACTTAAAAAATTGGGGGTTGAAGTAAAGATTAAAGATCCTAATGTAAATTTACAGGAAGTGGCAAGAGAATCTTATAAATTAGAAGTTCCAAAAGAAGCTCTTGGATATTAAGGAGAAGAAGGAATGGAGAGTTTGATTTTAAAATTTACGTTTGAAGTTGTTAGTAATCAAGGAATAATAGAGAGAGTTTGTATAAGAGTTTCAAATGAAGTTGGGGTTAAACTTGGATTAAGTAAAGATTTAAATAATGTATATGCGTATGTTAAAGGAAGCGAAGAAGAAATTGAAAAATTTTCTAAAAGATTATCTGAAGATTTGCCTTTATCTATATTTTTAAAATCTCTTAAAGCAGAAGTGGTTGAAGAATTTAAAGATGATTTAATGCGTGATTTTCCAAAAATTTCTCTCCCTCCTTGTCCTAAATGTTTAAGAGAAGTAAAAGATAAAAATTCTCCTAATTATTTTAATATTTTTCATCATTGTGAAGTTTGTGGGTATGAAATTGTTAAAGAAGCTAGTGTTAAGGATTACGAGTTATTAATAAAAGGTTTGGCAGAAAAATTAAAAAACGAAAATATTTTCATTCAAACTATGAATGGTATATTTGAAATATCTCAAAATTTGGAAAATGTAGATTTTATAGTAGCAAGAGATTTAGCAAGCGTAGGTAAATATTTTATGGCTTTTGAAGGAGATGCAAAGGCATTAGCAAGCATAGAAAAGCCATTTGTTAAGTTAAAAACGAATCTTGAGTTTAAGAAAAACTTTGGTATTTCTATTCCAGCTTTTGATGTAAAACTTCCTGATGATATGATTCTTGAACTTTTGTTTTTTGTTAGTGATTTTGAACTTCTTGGATTTAAAGAAGCTAAAGAAGCTAAAGATTTAAGTTTTGAGGTAAAAACTGAAAAAATGCCAAAAGCTGTCGTTACCGATTCTACCAAAAAAGATATTTTGTTATTAAGTGGCGATAGAGGGATAATTCCGGCATATGAAAAATTTGTAAAAGAAGGAATTGTTGGAAAATATAAAGATTATGTTTCTTATAGCAGAAGTGATAAAACTATTATTGAAAAAGGAGATAATGGAGTAGAAGCAAAACCAGTATTTGCTGGTTTTTATGGAGTTTTAAATCAATGGAATTTAGAAGAGAAAAATATTATGGGATTTTGTTTTTATAAAGAGGATGAAAGTAAAGTTTTAATTAATTCTCCAAAATTTGGACTTGTTGAGTTTATTGATTTTAAATTTAAATTTGAGGATTTTGAAGAAATTTTTTCTTTAATAGGTGCTATGAATGATACTGGTAAAAGATTAATTGAAAATTTTTCAAAAAAAGAGCCAAAATTGTTTGAAAGCGCTTTAAATTCAAATTTAGATACGAAAAAAAACGGAATTTTTTATCTTTGGGGACTTATTGGAATCGTTCTTGGATTTAGCAAAGAAATTGATGAAGCGGCTAGTTTACTAATTAAATATTCAAACGAAGCAATGACGAAAAAAGGTCCAAGAATTGATTATAAAGTAGAAAATAATGAATTAAATCCTCTTTGGGCTATAAGGACGGCTATGAGTTTTAAGTTGGCGGGAGTTGATAATTATATGTTAAGTTATGGAGTAGTTGAAAGTTTTGCCGAGTTTTTAAGCAATACTTACGAAGGAGTTAATAAAGATACTTCTCTTGATGGAGCAGTAATTGTTGGAGATTTGTTTGAAGGAGAATTTTTAAATAAAATTTATAGTTATATTGAAAAAAATTATCCCGTATATACTCCAAGAGGACTTCCTATTAGCGGAGCAGTTGAATCATTTGGTAGTTTGGTTATTAATTCCAAAGTTTAATGTGGATTTAATTTTGATATTTTACAATTTTACTACAAAAAGCTTTTTCATTTTTTCTCCTTTTTTCTTCTTTTTTGTATAATAAGTTAAAAAAGGTAGTTGTTGAGGAAAAGATTTTTTTTTGAAGGAATAGTTCAAGGAGTTGGATTTAGACCGACTGTTTATAGAATTGCCAAGTCGTTAAATTTAAAGGGTTTTGTTTTAAATGAAGGTAGAGGAGTTTTGGTTGAAGTAGAAGGAGAGAGAGTAGAAGAGTTTAAAGATGAATTTTTAAAAAATTTGCCTCCCCTTTCAAAAATAGAAAAAATTAGCGAAGAAGAATTAGAGGAAATTGGATATAAAAATTTTGAAATTAAAAAATCCAAAACTACAAAAAAAACTACTTCGATTTCTCCAGATATTAGCGTTTGTGAAGATTGTTTAAAAGAGATGTATGATAAAAACAATCGTCGTTATCTTTATCCTTTTATAAATTGCACAAATTGTGGACCAAGATATACAATAATTGAAAACCTTCCATACGATAGAAAAAATACTTCGATGAAAAAATTTAAAATGTGTAAAAAGTGTAAAAGCGAATACGAAAATCCTTTAGATAGGCGATATCACGCAGAACCAATAAGCTGTTATGAATGCGGGCCTAAACTTAGGATATTATATAGGAATAAAAATAAGTGGGAAGAGTTTGGTAGTGAATTGGAAGAAATTAAAAAAATTGAATTTATTACAAATAAGATAAAAGAAGGAAAAATTGTTGCTATAAAAGGACTTGGTGGGTTTCATCTTGCTTGTGACGCTACCGATGAAGAGGTTGTAAATGAGCTTA
>JAMORJ010000043.1 GCA_027063595.1 Nautiliaceae bacterium
GGTGTTGAGAAGTATTATGATGATATTTTACAAGGAAAGCCAGGAATTAAGGAAGTATTAGTAAATGCAAAAAATGAGATTTTAAAAGTCCTCTCTTATAAAAAACCAATTACTCATACTTTAACTTTAAGCATAGATAGCAATTTACAAAAATATATCTATAATCTTTTAAAAAAAGAAAATAAAAAAGGGGCTGTAGTTGTAATGAGGATTAATGGAGAAATATTAGCTTTGGTTAGCTATCCAAGTTATGATAATAATTTATTTGTAAAAGGAATTTCTTATAAAAAATGGAATGAACTCTCTCATAATATCTATAATCCTTTGTTAAATAAACCAATAAGTGGATTGTATCCTCCTGGAAGTACCGTAAAGCCGGCTATAGGGCTTATTGCGGCTTCAAGTGGAAAATGGAATCCTTATAAAAAAATATTATGTCCTGGATATATCGAAATAGGAAATAGAAAATTTAGGGATTGGAGAGAATGGGGACACGGAATGGTTGATATGTTTAAAGCAATAAGAGAAAGTGTTGATGTATATTTTTATAGAATTGGATTAAAACTTGGAATAGATTATATTGCAAAAAATCTTAAAAAGATGGGATTTGGTAGAAAAAGCGGAATTGATTTGCCAAATGAAAAGCAAGGAATTGTGCCAGATAAATCTTGGAAAGCAAAAAAATTTCATCAACCTTGGTTTATAGGAGAGACTTTAAATGCGGTTATTGGACAAGGATATTTTTTAGCAACTCCAATTCAAGTTGCAGTTAATACTGCTTTAATAGCTACCGGAAAATTGCCTAAACCGTTTGTTGTTAAAAAAATAGATAATAATTTAACGAATCCCGTTTTAAAGGATGTTTTAACTCAAAAAGAAAAACAAAAACTTTGGATAATTAGAAAAGGGATGTGGGAGGTTTGTAATGCTTCTGGTGGTACTGCTAAAAGATATATTAATACTAAAGTAGAAATAGCTGGAAAAACTGGAACAGCTCAGGTTTATTCGATTCCTCAGGATGTTATAAAAAGAAAAAGAGAAGACGAACTTGCTTATTTTCATCGTTCTCACGCTTGGCTTACTACATTTGGGCCTTTTAAAAATCCTCAATACGTAGTTACGGTTTTAATAGAACATGGAGGACATGGAGGAGAAGCTGCTGGAGGAATTGTTAGTAAAATTTATGATTATCTTTTCAATCACGGGTATATAAAATAATTATTTTTTACACGCTACTTTTAATCCAAATTTACATGCTTTTTGATAAAGAAGTTGAGCTTTTTTAGGATCTTTTTTTACTCCTTTTCCTTTTTCGAGAAGTTCGGCTGCGCTAAAACATCCCCACGCGCTTTTTTCTATGTTGCAAGATTGAATCCATTTTTCATAAGCTACTTTATAATTTCCGTGTAAAAATGCGATTAATCCTTCGTTATAAATAGATGATGCAAATATAAAACCTGAAAGTCCTAAGATTAATAGTAATTTTTTCATTTTAACTCCTTAGATTAGATACCCTTTAAAATCTTCCTTATTTTTTTTTGTTCCTTCAAATTCATCATTACCTATAATTATAACACCTTTTTCATTTTTTGTGTAGCTTACCATCATATCGGCAGCTATTTTTTTAATGTTGTTTGGAGCGTTTTTTTGTACTAGTCCAACTGGTCCTGGAAATCCTTTTGTAAACATTTTTTCGAATATTTCTCCTTTATATTCTTTTAGAGTTTTATTTTCTTCTTGATTTCTTGAAATTATAATTTTATATCCATTTATGTTAAAATGCCTACCTACTTTAAGAATATCTATTTCTTTTGGAGTTAAAGGGAGGTATTTGTGGTAATCTTTTAATCTTTTGGAAAAATTAATATCTGTAAGTAAACATCCTCCGCTTGGTGATTCAAAATTTTGTAAATTATATTTTTTTGCCAATTCGAGTTGAACTTTTCTATCTCTTCCGCTAATTCCTAAAAGTTTTTCTCTATCTACCCATCCATTTATTTCTGGAATTGTAGGTGGAAGTAATTTTGCACTAAGAGGTCTTAAAACCAAACCGTTTGCATTTGATAGTTTATTTACTGAATTAAGTGCTGGAAGTCTTTGGCTCATTGGTCTTTGATTTAAGACTTCTCCACTTATTATAAATTTTGCGTTTCTTTCTTCGAGGTGTTCTAAAGCTTTTCTGATCATAAAAGCGTGACAGTCTATGCAAGGATTGAAGTTTTTCCCATATCCATAAATTGGATTAAATAAAATTTTTTCTATATATTCTTGTTTTGCATCGCATACAAAAAGATTAATGTTGAGATTATCTGCAAGTTTTCTCAGTTGAGAAATTTTTTCTTTATTAGAATCAAACCCTAAATCAACATAAAATCCTTCTACTTCAATTCCTTGTTCTTGAATGAGTTTTATAGCAAGTGCACTATCCAAACCTCCGCTAAAAAGTGCTAACGCTTTCAAATTTCTTCCTTTTCGTCTAAAATTAAAACAAGGTTGCCTTTTTTTAATTCTAGTAATCTTGAATTGTATTCTTTTAATAAAAATACTTTTTTTTCGCTTGGAATATTTTGAAATCTTACTTCTTGCTTTTTCTTTTGATAATAAGGAATTAGTAGTTTTATTATTTGTTTTTTAAGGGTGTTTTCATCAAGCACCATTATATCTTCTCTTAAAACTAAGTCAAGAAGTTTTGGATGGTCGAATTTTTCCTCAAAAAGAAGTCTTAATTCTTCTTGATGAGTATTAAACATTTCGGGCATTATATATTCGCAAATCCAATTTAACAGCTCTTTTTTTTCATATACCGTTTTTATTATGCTTGCTTCTGCTATATCTATTTTTTTTATTGGTATTTTTTGTTTTTCTTTTTTTGAGGATATTTTTAAAATATCTGGGCTTATTTGAAGTTTTTGCGCTGTTTGAATAATAAAGTCTTCTTTTAGAATTTCGTCTAAGCTTTTTATATATTCTTTTAATTCTTCTATTGCGGCTTTTTTTTCTGTAGGCTTTTTTAAATTATATTTTTTTAGCGTAAATTCTATTATAAATTCTCTAAAAGGAATTTGTTTTTTTAAATATTCGTTTATATTTTTCCCGTTTTTTATGGCCTCAGCTGGGTCTTCTCCTTCTTCAAATAAAACAACTCCTCCTTCAAAATAGTTTTTAAATAAAAGTTTAGAAGCTTTAATAGCTGCGTTTATTCCAGCATTATCGCTATCATATGCAAGTATTACCTTTGAATTTAATTTTTTTAGTATAGGTAAATGTTCGTTTGTAAGTGCCGTTCCAAGTGTTGCGATTGAATTTTCTATTCCTGCTTGATGAAGCATTATAACGTCCATATATCCTTCAACAATAATTGCTTCCTTTTTTCTTAAAATATGTTCTCTTGCAAAATTTAATCCATAAAACGTTCTTGATTTGTTAAAGATTTTGGTATTTGAAAAATTTATGTATTTTGCAGGATGATTTGTAATGGTTCTTCCGCCAAAGGCTATTATTTTTCCGCTTTGAGAGAAAATTGGAAAAGTAATTCTTTCTATTAATCTTGGATATTCTCCATTTACCAAAACTCCAAGTTCGGTTAATTCTTTGAAATTTAAATTTGCGTTTTTAAAGAAATTTATTTGTTCTTCAATAGATGGGGCGTATCCAAGTTCAAATTTCAATATGATTG
The DNA here is from genome assembly GCA_027063595.1 of Nautiliaceae bacterium. GTDB lineage: Bacteria > Campylobacterota > Campylobacteria > Campylobacterales > Nautiliaceae > Caminibacter. The sequence goes on from JAMORJ010000043.1 coordinate 3,677, forward strand.
AATCGCTAAGACCTCTTTGTTTTAAATAATTGTAAGCAAAACTATTTTTTTCAAGCTCTCCTTTGTAAAAATTATTTACTTTTTCTAATAAATCAAGAGATAAAAAATTTCCTTTTGTGTAAGTAAGTTTAAAATTGTACATACTTGCTAATTTTTCGATTGCTTCTTGAAAACTAAGCTTTTCTATTTCCATTACAAATTTTATTGCATCTCCGCTTGCTCCGCATCCAAAACAGTGATATATTTGTTTTGAAGGAGACACTACAAAAGATGGAGTTTTTTCGCTATGAAAAGGACAAAGAGCTTTATAATTGCTTCCAACTTTTTTTAACTGAACATAATTTCCAATAACATCTACTATATCAATTAGACTTTTTAGAGTTTCGATGGATTCTTTACTAATCATTTTGATATTATATCAAAAAAATAGGAGAGCTAATGGATTATAGAGATCCCCTTTTTAGTGTGATAATGTTTGTTTTGTTGGTTTTAATTAGCGTAATGTTGAGTATGTTTTTTGGACATATAAAAGAGATTTTAAAAAGAAAGCAAATTGAAGAGTTACTTAAAGAATTTGATTATTTGGAAGTTGATAATTTAAAAATTGATAAATATTCAATTGATGCTTTGGGACTTTTAGCTAAGGCATATGAAATAAAAGGGGATTACGAAAAAGCTTTAAAAATTTATCTTGTTATTCAAAAGCAGTCTCCTTCTCATACCATTTTAAAAAATATAGCAAGACTTTATTTTAAAGCTGGTTTTTTAGAAAAGGCAAGAAATATTCTTTATCAGATATTAAAAGTGTCGCCAAGGGATAAAGAGGCTTTAAAACAATTAATTTTGATTGACGAAAAGCTTGGAAATTTTAGTGAAATATTGGATATATTAAAAATTTTTGAAGAACTTGGTGTTAAAATGGAAAAAGAAAAGGCAAACGCGATATTTAAGATTGAAAATAATAAATGGAAAATAAAAGAATATTTGGAGTTTTTGAAAAAGTATCCGTTTACTAGAAGAGAAATAGCTGAAAGATTGTTTTTTATCGATTCGAAAAAGGCTTACGAGATTGTTGATGTGTATGAAGATTTAGATTTGTTTTTTTATAGAAAAGATATTCCAAAAATAGAGAAATTTTGTAATATTTTAGCTGCAAAACATAAAACAAAATGCGATATAAAAGCTCCTTTTGAAATTGAAGCAATGAAATATTTGCCAAATGATTTAGCTGAGCTTGAATTTGAATATGTTTGTAGTAATTGTAAGAAAATTTTTCCAATTTATTCAAGTAGATGTCCAAATTGTTATGAGCTTTACTCTTTAAAACTTTTAACAAAACTTATCGAGAAAAAAGATATTGAGAATATTGAATTTTAATGGTAAAATTCATTTAAAAAAGGCTAACTATGGCGTTTGAAATAAATAAAGAAAATCTTGATGAAATTTTGGAAAAACATAAATTAACAAAAGAAGATTACGAACATATAGTAAAAATTTTAGGAAGAGAGCCTAATTTAACCGAGCTTGGTATTTTTAGCGCGATGTGGAGCGAGCATTGTTCTTATAAATCTAGTAAATGTTATTTAAAAGGATTTCCAACAAAAGCTCCTTGGGTTATTCAAGGACCTGGAGAAAATGCGGGAGTTATCGATATTGGCGATGGAATGGCTGCCGTTTTTAAAATGGAATCTCATAACCATCCGAGTTTTATAGAGCCTTATCAAGGTGCGGCTACTGGAGTTGGTGGAATTTTAAGAGATGTTTTTACAATGGGGGCAAGACCTGTAGCAAATCTTAACGCTATTAGATTTGCAGATATTAGAGGAAATAGTGAACTTAGCAAACTTCATAGACACTTATTAAGCGGAGTGGTTGCTGGAATTGCTGGATATGGAAACTGCGTAGGCGTTCCGACTATTGGAGGAGAGACTGCGTTTGAAGATTGTTATAAAGGAAATATTTTAGTAAATGCGTTTGCTCTTGGAATTTGTCCTCAAGATGAGATTTTTTACGCAAAAGCCGAAGGAGTTGGGAATCCAGTAATTTATGTTGGAAGTAAAACGGGGCGTGATGGACTTGGTGGAGCCGTTATGAGTAGTGATAGTTTTAAAGAAGGAGATGAAGATCAAAGACCTACCGTTCAAGTAGGAGATCCTTTTACCGAAAAACTTTTAATGGAAGCGTGTTTAGAGCTTTTTAAAACCGATTATATAATCGGTATTCAGGATATGGGGGCTGCTGGACTTACTTCTTCAAGTTTTGAGATGGCAAGTAAAAGCGGAAGTGGTTTAAGATTATATCTTGATAAAGTTCCAGCAAGAGAAGAAGGAATGACTCCTTATGAATTTATGCTTAGCGAATCTCAGGAGAGGATGTTAATTTGTGCTAAAAAAGGATATGAAGAAAAAGTAATCGAAATTTTCAAAAAATATGGGCTTGATGCTGAGGTAATTGGAGAAGTTACCGATACTGGAAGAGTTGAACTTTTTTGGCATGGCGAAAAAGTTGCCGATATTCCAGTAGCGCCAATTGTTGATGAAGCTCCTGAGCTTTGTCGTCCTGTAAAAGAGCCTGAGTATCTTAAAGAAATTAAAGACGTAGAAATCCCAAAAGTAAATCCTCAAGAAGCATTTGAAAAACTTATTAAAGAGCCAGAAGTTGTGGATAAAGCGTGGATTTACGAACAATACGATAGTATGGTTGGAACTTCGACAGTCGATACTAAAAGATTGGATTCAAGCGTTTTATGGGTAAAAGAGAATAATAAATTTATTGGGATGAGTGCTGATTGTAACGCGAGATTTTGTTATATAGATCCAAAAAAAGGTGCTGCGGCTGCTGTAATGGAAGCTGGAAGAAATGTTGCTGTTAAAAAGATTATGCCAAAAGCGATAACAGATTGTTTAAATTTTGGAAATCCAGAAAATCCTGAAATTATGTGGCAATTTAAAGAAGCATGCGAAGGAATAAAAGAAGCTTGTAGAGAGCTCGTAACTCCCGTTGTTAGTGGTAATGTTTCTCTTTATAACGAAAACGAAGGAGAAGGAGTATTCCCAACTCCTGAAATTGCGATGGTTGGTGTTGGTGATGATTATAGAAGTAGCGAAATTAAAAAAGATGGAAGTTTAATATATCTTCTTGGCGAAACAAAACCTGAATTTGGTGGAAGTTTGTATTTAAAAGTTTTTGGAGGAAAAGTTGCCGGTACTCATCCAGAAATTGATTACGAAAAAGAAAAAAAACTTTGGCAAATTCTTCAAAACGATTTAATTTTATCTGCAAAAGACATTTCCACAGGAGGTATAGCTATAGCTGCGTATAAGTGGGCTTGTGTTAGCAATAAAGGACTTGATCTTGAAGTAGATGTAGAAAATCCAGAAGATATTTTTTCAGAAAGTCTATCTAGAGCGATGGTTGAAATTAGGCCGGAAGATAAGGAAGAATTTGAAAAAGTTTGTAAAAAAGCTGGAATTAAATATGAGTTAATTGGAAGAAGCGGAGGAGATAAAATTAAAATTAACGAAGTTGAAATTGATTTAAATAAAGCAAAAGATATTTATTTTAATACTTTTCCTAAAATTATGAAAGAGGAAATTTTGTAAGAGATTTTTAAAAGAGGAGGGGAAATGGAAACAATGTTTTTTTTAACTCCTTTGATTTTATTTTTGATAATAATTTTATTTTCTACTTTTTATATCGTAAGACAAAGTGAAGTTGCTTTAATAGAAAGGTTTGGAAAATTTTTAAAGATTGCTTATCCGGGATTTCATGTAAAAATTCCTTTTGTCGATAGAGTAATTAGACAGTCATTGAGAATAAAACAGCTTGATGTGGTTGTCGATACGAAAACAAAAGATAATGTTTTTGTAAAAATAAAAGTATCAGTTCAATATAGGGTTAAAAATAATCCTAAAATGATTTATAAATCCGTATATGAATTAGAGAATGTAGAAGAGCAGATTTCTTCTTATATTTTTGATGTAGTAAGAGCTGAAGTTCCAAAGTTAACTATAGATGAAATATTTAACGAAAAACAAGCAATTGCTAATTCTGTAAAAGAAAATTTAGGAAATGCGATAGAAAAATTTGGTTACGAGATTATTCAAACTTTAGTAACGGATATTGTGGTTGATAAGAGAATAGTTAAAGCGATGAATGATATTGTAGCAAGCGAAAGAGAGAAAAAAGCGGCTATTCAAAAGGCTGAAGCGGAGAGAATTTTGATAGTTAAAAAAGCTCAAGCGGAGGCAGAGAGTAAAAAATTACAAGGTCAGGGAATTGCAAATCAAAGAGAAGAGATTATAAAAGGATTTAGAAAAAGTATAGAAGAGTTAAAGGGGATTAATATTGATGAAAATGAGATTTTAAATTTTGTTCTTTTGACTCAATATTTTGATACTTTAAAAGACGTTGCAAATTCTCCAAGCAATACCATTATGCTTCCTGGAAATCCAAGAGGTTTTTTGGATGTTGCCGAGCAAATTAGAGAAGCGATTATTTCTGGAAACATCGCTTCAAAAAAGCAAAATGAAAAAAATTTAGAAAAAGATAAATGAAATTTTACGAATTTAATATTTCATGTGAGTTAAAGTATAAAATTCATTTTCAAAATTCTCTTGAGGTTATAGGAAAATCTATCGCTTCTTATCTTATAGAGCAAGGATTTGATGAACATTCGGTAAATAAAATTAAAGGATATGTTTTTTCTAATTTCTCTTCAAAAGCTGAAAATGGATTTTATAGTGGAAAAAGAAGCTTTTAATGAAAAAGTAGCTAATTTTATTTATAAAAGAAGGATTGTTTAACAACGAGGCTATCGAGTTTTTTAAATTATTAATAGGAGGAGAGAATGAAAGTGGTAGGGAGAGTTCATCAGAAGAAAACGGCTCAAGATTTGAAGAG
>JAMORJ010000044.1 GCA_027063595.1 Nautiliaceae bacterium
TTTCTTGTTAAATCTCTTGCTTTTTTTGCAGCAATTCTACTTTTAGCAGCACTAATCGCTTTTTCTGCGATAGTTTTAGCAGTTGTAGGATTTTCTTCAAAATATCTCGTTAAAAACTCATAAGTAATTTTTTGAACAATTGGTTTAACATAAGAACTTCCAAGCTTACCTTTAGTTTGCCCCTCAAATTGAGGTTCGCTCATTTTAACGCTAACTATAGCGTTAAGTCCTTCTTTTACGTCATCTCCTATAATTTTTATATTTTCTTTTAACTTCATGTTTTTATTTATGTAGTTGATAATTGCCTTAGACAATCCCGCTTTAAATCCACTCTCGTGAGTTCCTCCTTCTGGGGTTTTAATATTATTTACAAAACTTAAAACTTTTTCGTCATATCCACTATCGTAACAAAGAGCAACTTCTAATTCTAACGATTTTTCTTCGTCAGCATAAGAATCATTATAATAAATGATTTCCGTAATACACTCTTTATTGGTTAAAGTTTTTACAAAATCTTTAATTCCGCCCTCAAAATGATATACTTCTTTAATACCATCAATTTCATTTTCAAAATAAATAGTAATGTTTGGATTAAGATAAGCAAGTTCTTTTAGTCTTTTTCTTAGTATATCGCTACTAAATTTAGTAGTTTCAAAAATTTCTTCATCCGGCCAAAATCTAATAGTAGTTCCACTTTCTTTACTCTCTCCTATAACTTCAAGATCGGTTATGATTTTTCCTCTTTCAAATTCTTGCTTATAAATTTTTCCATCTCTTTTAATGATCATTATAAGTTTTTTACTTAATGCGTTAACTACCGATACTCCAACTCCATGAAGTCCGCCTGATACTTTATAAGTTTTATTATCAAATTTTCCACCCGCATGAAGAGTAGTTAAGACTACCGTTGCTGCGGGTATTTTTTCTTCTGGATGAATATCAACAGGAATTCCTCTACCGTTATCGCTAATTTCTACACTTCCATCTTTATAAATTTTTACTCTAATTTCGGTGGCGTATCCCGCCATTGCTTCATCGATTGAGTTATCTACTACTTCGTAAATTAAATGATGAAGTCCTTTAACTCCTGTATCTCCAATATACATTCCGGGGCGTTTTCTAACAGCTTCTAAGCCTTTTAATACCTTAATGCTATCAGCACCGTATTTTGCCATTAAATTCCTTTTCCATATTTTTAAAATTATATCAAATATTAAGCGGCATAATTATCGTAATAAATTTGCCCTCTTTTAGCATAAAAGGAATGTTTGACTCGTTTAAGCATAATTCAAATTCGTCTGAATTTATTATGTTTAAAAAGTCTAAAAGATATTTACTATTTACAGCAAAAGTAAATTCTTCAATGTCGCTTTTATATTCAAAGCTTGTTTTTGCTTGAGTTGTTTCGTCGCTAATACTTTCAAATTCTATTTTATCTTTTGTAATTTTAATTCTTACTTCGTTAGAAATTATGCTAACTTGTTTTAAGTGAGAGATAAATTCGTTTTTAGGAATTTTTAATTCGTATTTGAAACTTTGAGGAATTATTCTCTCATAAGATGGAAATTTTCCATTTATTAGTTTTGTAAAGAACATTATATCTTCGTTTTTTAAGATTAAAAATACTTCATCGAAAAAAATTTCCATATCTTCTTTAAAAATTCTTTTAATTTCGCTAATTGATTTTTTAGGAACTATTATTTGAGATTCTTTTCCTTTTGCATTAGAAAAATAAACAGCAAGTCTTCTTGTATCTGTAGATACGAAGTTTGTTTTTTCTTTTATATCAAATAACGCCCCGTTTAATTCATATTTTGGATTGTTTGTATCAATTACTGGAAATATTTTTTTTATTGCGTCTATAAATTCTTCGTTGTTTATTTCCAATTTTTCTAAATCGTTTGGATTTGGAAATTCTGGAAATTCATTTTCGTTAAATGTTGAAAGCTTATATATTGAGGTATCTTGTGTAATTATTACAAAGTCGTTTTCTTTTTTTATTTCTATTTCTTTATTTTGAAGGGTTCTTATGATATCTGCAAGTTTTCTACCATTTATTGTTGTGCTTCCTGGTTTTATGATTTCTGCGTTTGTTTTAATTTTTATTCCAATCTCTTTATCAGTAGCTTTTATTGTTAGGTTTTCGTCGGCTTTTAATAAAATATGAGAAGTTATTTGAGTGTTGTCTTTTTTTTCGATAAAAGGTAGTGCTTGTGATATTATGCTCTCGATTACTGGTTTTTGAATTTTTATATGCATTTTTTCTCCTTTAGTTTAAATTTTTACAGTAGTAATAGTAGATGTGTGTGAATTGTTGAAATTTGTTAAAATTGTCCGTTGTTTCGAAAAATTTTGAGTGAATGTGAAAAACTTTTTTATTCACACTATTCACCTTTTTTTATTTGAATTTTATTTTTAAGCTCTTCTATTTTAATTCTAAAATTCGAATCTTCTTTTAATTTTTTGTTAAAACTTTTTATGGCATGACTTACTGCGCTGTGATCTTTTAATCCAAAGTATTTTGCAATTGTAGGAGTTGATTCTTTTGTAAATTCTCTTGCTAAGTAAATTGCCGTTCTTCTTGCAGCTACTATATTTTGATTTCTGCTTTTTGAAGTTATTTCGCTTGGTTTTACGTTAAATTCTTTTGCTATAAGCTCAATTATGTCTTCAAGAGTTATGTTTTCTTTTTTGTCTTTAATGTGCTCTTTTAGGGCTTGTTTTGCAAATTCAAGCGTAATGTCTGTAATGCCAAGAAGTTTTGCCATTGCGTTTAGTTTTACTATCATTCCCTCTATTTCTCTTATGTTATCGTCAAGTTTTGTTGCGATAAATTCTATTATTTCGTCTGGAAGGTAAATTCCATTGATTTCGCATTTTTTCTTAATAATTTCTATTTTTGTTTCGAGTTCTGGAGGTTGAATATCAACTATAAGCCCGGCTTCGAATCTGCTTCTTAATCTATCTACCAAGTCATGAAGTTTTTTTGGAGGTCTATCTGCAGTTAGACAAATTTGTTTTTGTTGATTGTATAATTCGTTAAAGGTGTGGAAAAATTCTTCTTGGGTTTGTTCTTTTCCTGCAAAAAATTGAACATCATCGATTAATAAACAATCGCAATTTCTGTATTTTTCATGAAATCTATCCATTGTTTGGTTTCTAACGTTTTCTCTAAATTCGTTCATAAATTGTTCGCTTGTAACGTAAATTACTTTTATTTTATTTTTAAGATAATTTCCTATTGCTTGAAGAAGATGAGTTTTACCAAGTCCAACGCCTCCGTAAATAAATAAAGGGTTATAGCTTCTTCCGGGTTTTTCTGCTACGCTTTTTGCGGCCGTGTAGGCAAATTGGTTTGAAGGACCTACTATAAAGCTTTCAAATGTATATTCTGGAATTAAAATGGAAGGAGAGGTGTTTATTAAATCTTGAGTGTTATATTCTCTTTTTTTTATTTCTTTAGTGGTAATTTCAACTACCGCATCAAGTCCAGTTTCTTTTTTGTAAAGTTCGGCTATTTTTTTTGCATATTTTCTTTTTACGTAATTTGCGATGAATATGTTTGGAGCTTTAATTACTAATTTTGCGCTATCGCTATTTTCTTCGTCAAATTCCAAATTTTTTATAAATTTATTATAATTCACTTGATTTTCACGCTTTAGTTCGTTTTTGATTTTATCAAACAGCAAAAATTATCTCCTTTGTGAAAAAATTTTTTTTCACATTGTGAAAAAGTTGTGAAAATTTATGTGAATTAAATTTTATCATATCGAAAATAAAAAGTCTATTAAAATAATTCACATAGTGAATAAATTGTGAATAAAAATTGAAAAGAGTGTGAATGAGAATTCTTGGAATTGATCCTGGAACGATTAGGTGTGGATATGCAATAATTGAAACAACGCCAAAGCTTCATTTAATTGATGCGGGATTTATAAAAATAAAAGAAAAGGAACTTCAATATCAATTGTCTGAGCTTATAGAAGGGCTTGATTTAATTTTTAAAAACAAAATTGACGAAGTTGCAATGGAAGATATTTTTTATGCTTACAATCCAAAAACGGTTTTAAAACTTGCTCAATTTCGTGGTGCTTTATCTCTTAGAATATTACAAGTTCATGGAAATTTTTACGAGTATACTCCTCTTCAGGTAAAAAAAGCTTTAACTGGCAATGGAAAAGCAAAAAAAGAGCAGGTTGCTTTTATGGTAAAGAAAATTTTGGGAATAAAAGGAGAGATTAAACCCCTTGATATAACGGATGCTATTGCCGTTGCGATTGCTCATTCTCAGAGGAGATAAGTTTTTCTATTTCAAATGGAGTAGAAAAATAATATCCTTGAGATGCGTCTATTTTTAGATTTTTAACGAGATTAAATATTTCTTCGTTTTCGACGAATTCGGCTATTGTAAAGAAATTAAATTCTTTGCTGATTTCTATTATTTTTTGAAGTAATTTTTTTGTTTGATTATTATTTATAGATTCTTTTATAATGCTCCCATCGATTTTAAGAGTGTCAGCTGGAATCTTCTTAACCATATAAATAAAGTTTGAATATCCGCTTCCAAAATCGTCAATTGCAATACTAATTCCTAAATTTTTTAATTCTTGTAAGTAATTAATTGTTTTTTCGTTTAGACTTTGAGTTTCCAATATTTCTATTGTCAATAAAGAGGATATGTTGTGTTTTTTAATTTCATTAATTAACCATTTTTTAAATTCTTCGTTGCTTAAATCGTCTATATCTAAATTTATCGAAAAGTGTTTTTTTATTTTGCTAAAAACCTTAAAGCATTTTGTAATCATTATTCTTTGAATGGTTTCATATTGGTAGGTTTGTTTTGCATATTCTAAGAAAATGGGAGGATAATACTTTTCTTCGTGTTTTAATCTCATTAGACATTCGTATTTAATTGTTTTTAAAGTATTGTTATCTATTATTGGCTGGACAAAAGGAATTATATTATCTTCTTTTATTGCTTTTTGTATTATTTCTCTCCATTTTGCTCTTTCTTGCATTTTTTGAATAATAGGTAAATTTTTGTTGTATACGATTATTGGTTTTGAAACAGTTTTTGCATATTTTAAGGCAATATCGGCTTCTTCCATATTTTTTCCAATTCCTACGTTAAAATAAATATTGATTCCTAAAATAGGGTGCTGTTTAAAATGTTCTATTATTTTATCTGCTATTTTTTTTGCTTCTTTTTTTGAAGAAGCAATTATTCCAAATTCGTCTCCGCTAAGTTTGTAAGTAGGATAAATTTTATTCATTTCATCTGCTACTTTTTTAAGTATTTTATCTCCCATTTCTATGCCATAAAAGTCGTTGATGTTTTTGAAGTCGCTAATATTGAAAATGGCTACAATTTTCCCTTGAGAGTTGTTTAAAAATTTTTCCCTATTTGGAAGAGAGGTTTTTGGATCTATAAGGAAAGAATCTATTAATTGTTTTGTTTTTATTTGGACTTCTTTTTCAAGATGTTTGTTTAAATATTCTAATTTTCTGGATTTTTCTTCAATTTCTTTTTTGTATTTTTTTATTAATTTTTCAAAAATTTCGTTTTCTTTTTTGGCAATAAAGAAAATGATAATAAGTGCTACGATGTAAATTGAAAAATAAATTATAAATTCTTTTTTGATTTCTTCTAATATAATTTCTCTTCTTTGTTTAATTACGCTATCCATATCGTCAAGAAAAATGGATGTAAAAATAAGCCAATTATAAGGTTTATAAAGTTTTATGTAAGCAAGTTTTGGTCTTTGAACTTTTGTGCTGTATTTATAAAAAGTATATTTTACAAAACCTTCTCCCGTGGTATTTGCTATTTTTAAGTATTCTTTTCTATAAGGTTTTCCCGTAATGTCTTTTTTGTTTGAATCTAAATATTTTCCTACCATTTTTGGATTTACGGGTAGGGCTACTACTCTTGCGAATTTTTTTCCGCCTTTGTAATTTAGGATTTCCGCAATTGAAATGTATCCGTTGTTTTTTGCGCCGAGTCTAATGGAGTATAAATATTTTATTGCCATTTGTTTTACGATATTATCGATTTCTTTGTTTTTAAAACCTATTTCGATTTTATAGTTATCGATAATTGAACTTTTGTAAAAATCGAGTTTAATGTTTTTTCCAAGAATAAGTTTGTCGTTTTTATAAATTTTTATGTGTAAGTAGGGGAATATTTTAAATATGTGCTTAATGTTTTGTATAGGAATGTCGCCATTTTTTTTAAGGAAAATTTTTATGTTTTCTGAAACGATTTTTATAAGTTTATTAATTTCTTTTTTCTTATCTTCTAAAATTTCTTTTTTCGTAACTTCAATGTATTTTATAAAGTTGTTAATTTGGTTTTTCATTATTTCTTTTTGATTTTCTATGTAATTGCTTTTTATAAACTCTAAATCTTTTTCTAAATTTTTTTTAAAAAAATAATAGGTTAGGGAAGCGTAAATAAAAGATAATAAAATTACAATACCAAATATTGAAAAAAAGTTATATCTTAATAGCTTTTTTTCTAATTTAGTTTTCATCTTTATTTTCTTTTGCGACTCTATCTAAAATTCCGTTAATAAAACTTTTGGCTTTATCTTCTGAAAAATTTTTTGCGATTTTAACCGCTTCATCGATTGCTATTTGAAATGGGGTATCGGTATATTTTATTTCGTATATTCCAAGTCTTAAAATTTGTTTATCGACTTTATCCAATCTATCAAAACTCCAATCGATTAGATGATCTTTTATAATTTTATCTATTTCTTCTTGATGTTCTAATACTCCATTTAATAATTTTTTTGCAAATTCCGCTTTGCTTCCTTTAATTTTTCTTTCTTTTAACAATTCGTCAAATTGTTTTATTGCATCATCATTCCCAAGTTCTTTTGCATAAAGAGTTTGAACTACAGCTTCTCTTGCGTGTGTAATAGTTGCCATATTTATCCTTTAAAATTCTTTGTATAAATTAATCATTTCAATAAGAGATAGCATTGCTTCAAAACCTTTGTTTCCTGCTTTTGTTCCAGCTCTTTCTATTGCTTGTTCGATAGTATCTGTAGTTAAAAGACCAAAAGTTACGGGAGTGTCAAATTGTAGTGTAGAATTTGCTATTCCTTTTGTAGCTTCTGCCGCTACGTAATCAAAATGAGGAGTCGCTCCTCTAATTATTGCTCCAAGACATACGATTCCATCGTATATATCTTTTTTTAATGCTCTTTTTAAAACAAAAGGTATTTCAAAAGCTCCCGGAACCAATACTAAATCTAAATTTTCTTCTTTTCCTCCGTTTCTTAAAAACGCGTCTTTTGCGCCTTCTACTAATCTATCCGTAATTAAATGATTAAATCTGCTTGCAATTATTAAAACTTTTTCTTTTCCGCTTAAACTTAGATTTCCTTCATATTTCATTACATCTCCTTATACAATTTATTTCTTTTAGAATTTCTTTAAGAGTATCTGGAGTTATCATATTTGCTCCATCGCTTAAAGCTTCGTCTGGATTGTAATGGGTTTCAAAGAAAAATCCATCAACTCCAACTCCTGCTGCTGCTCTGCTTAAAGGTGCTACATATTCTCTTTTTCCGCTACTTTTTCCTCCTCCAGCTCCTGGCATTTGAACGCTATGAGTTGCATCGAATATAACCGGAGCAAATTTTCTCATAATTACTAAGCTTCTCATATCAACTACCAAATTTCCATATCCAAAAGTAGTGCCTCTTTCTGTTAGCCATACCTTATGTTTTTTGGAATTTTCATAGCTTACTTCGTTACAGCCTCTTGTTTTAAGTATTTTTAAGACTGAATATTTCATATCTTCTGGGTTCATAAACTGACCTTTTTTAATGTTTACAATTTTATTGGTCTTTGCGGCTTCTACTAAAAGATCGGTTTGACGACATAAGAAAGCAGGAATTTGTAAAACATCTGCTACCTCGGCTGCTTTTTTTATTTGCCATGTTTCGTGAACGTCGGTTAAAATTTTATATCCGAATTTTTCCTTAACTTCTTTTAAAATTTCAAGTCCTTTATCTATTCCAGGACCTCTATAACTATCAAGAGAGGTTCTATTTGCTTTATCAAAACTTGCTTTAAAATAAAAGTCATATTTTTCATTGTATGGTTGTAAATATTTTGCAATTTTAAATATTTGTTCTTTGCTTTCTATTACACAAGGTCCTGTAATTAAAATCATTAAAAGCCTT
>JAMORJ010000045.1 GCA_027063595.1 Nautiliaceae bacterium
TTTATAAAGGAGAAAGGATGGTTGAGGGGTTTTTGGAGAGATATTTTAAAGATATAAAAGAAGTTGGGGAATTTCATTTTAAGTTTTTAATGCAAAATAAGTTCGTATTTCCTAAGATTAATTATCTTGAAGTTAAGAGATTTATTGATACTGCCACTAATTTTCTTCTTGATATTGATCCTGAGTTTTTAGATTCTTTAGGTAGAAAAATGAGAAACGATATCGAAGCTTTGTATAATTTTTATAAGAATTTTAAGAAAAAAGTTGAATTTGATGAGGTTGTATTTTATCAAGATTATTTACAAAATTTGGAAAATTATAAAAAATTAAAAAAAGAGTATATTGAATTAAAAGAAAAGCTTGAAAAATTAAATTTAACTCTTAAGCAAACGGAAGAGAAACTAAATGGATACGATGGTGAGCCTTCCGATAAAGAAGAATTGTTAAAATATAAAAAACTTAAAAAAATTTACGTTGATACTATTTACGAAATTTCAAACATTAAAAACGATTATTACTCAAAAAAAGAGGAGCTAGAGAAAATAGAAAAAGAAGAAAGATTAAAATTTATTCCAAAATTTAGAAAATATAAAGAGCAATATTTAAAGCAGATGCAAAAAGTATTAAGTTGTAAATTGTTTTATTATGATAAGCTTTTGTGGTATAACGCAAGAAATTCGAATTTAATACAGAAATTTTTTAGAGATTCTGATATTCAAGGAGATTTTTCTACAAAAACTTTTATAGGATATTTTTTAAAAAATATAGACGAGCTTAAGGCAAACGATGCTGAATGGATAATGTATTTAAAAAAACTTTCAAAGGTTATTGAATGAAGGAGTTGTTTGTAACTTATACCAAAGAAGAAGTTGATTTTTTGCATTCTTTGCTTAAAGAAAAATTTGATGTTAATATTAGTATATTTAAAGGAGTTGATAAAAAAGAATTTTTAAAGTATGAATATCACGAATTAAAATCTAAACAAGTTTTAAAAAATTATGATTATATATGGGTAATAGATGGAGAAATTGGTATTATTAAAAATAATAAACTAATAAAAAAAATTGGTAAAAACGAAGGATATTTTTGCGAAAAAGTAAAAGGAGGAAGTTATTTAATAGCTTTAAAAGATTCTAAGATAGTTGATTTTGATTTTGAAGACGGTTCAATCGTTTCTTCCATAATTTTAAGATATGTATTACTTAAGTGTTGTGGATGAATTTTTCTATTATGGAGATATATTCCTCTAAGTTTTCAAATCTGTGATTTCCTCCAAATTCTACTATTACTTTTGCGTTTGATTTGTTTTTAAATTTCTTTAGAGCTTTTTTATAATTTAAAATTTCATCTTTACTTTGAAGCAATACTAGATATTTTCCCCTTTTAGGTTTTGTTTTTAGGAGTTTTAGTTCTTTTAAATATTCTTTTTTCCATTTAAAAGGTTTATTATCGCAATATCTGTATTGAATGCCAATATAAGGTTTTAAAGTTTTGTAAGGTTTTAAAGAAGGATTTATTAAAATTGCCTTTAATCCATATTTTTCCGCTAGATAAAGTGCGTAGTATCCTCCAAGAGAGGAGCCAATTAGAGTAGTTTTAGAGCTGATTGATTTTTCTATTTTTTTAATGGCTTCTTTAGGAGAAGGTGGCAGGTTAAAAGCAATTAGATTTGGGAAATGTCTTTTTAAAATTTTTGTTTTGTTTGAATTTATACAACTTCCAAATCCGTGAAGGTAAATTATCATTGTTTAGGATTTTCGTAAAAGATATAAGTTTCGTAATTTGTTATTTCAAAATATACTTTTTTCTTTTCGTCTTCGTCTACTTTATAATTAAAATTTTTGTCTATATATCCATAACCGAATCTATAAGGTCTAACTTTATTATCTTCTGTTCCGTGAGCCGTTGTAAGTTTGTCTACTTTTAAAAACCTCATAACAAGTTTTCCTCCACTATAAATATCTACAACTCCATTTACTCCCGTTAAGTTCTGAATTGAGCGACCTATTTTGTTTTGTTGTTCTTGAGTACATGCAATAAAAAATAATGCTATAATAGCAAATAGTAATTTTTTCATATCTCTCCTTTTTTTAAAATTATATCAAAAGGTAAAAGATGATTAAAACTCAAAAAGATTATGAAAAAGCCGTTGAGCTTCTTAAAAAATGGGCTTATCATTATTATGTTTTGGATAATCCTCTTGTTACAGACGAAGAATACGATAAGTTATATAGAGAAGTTGAAAAGTGGGAAAAAGAACATCCAGAAAAAATTGATCCGACATCTCCTACTCAAAGGATAGGGGATGTAGTTTTAGATGAATTTAAAAAAGCAAAACATATTACTAAAATGTGGTCTATGGAAGATGTATTTGATGAAAATGAGTTTATTGAATGGGTAAATAGAGTTAAAAAATTGGTAAAAGAATTTACTTTTTACATTGAGCCTAAATTTGATGGAGTTAGTTTGAATCTTGTATATGAAAATGGAAAGTTAATTAGAGCTGAAACTAGAGGAGATGGAGAAATTGGAGAAGATGTAACGCTAAATGCAAAAACGATAAAATCTATTCCTCTTGAAATAGAATATAAAGGACTTATTGAAATTAGAGGAGAAGTGGTTATTAAAAAAAGCGATTTTGATAAATTAAACGAAGAGAGAATAAAGAAAAACGAACCTACTTTTGCTAACCCAAGAAATGCTGCTGCTGGAAGTTTAAGACAGCTTGATGTAAAAATTACAGCAAGTAGACCTTTAATTTTTTATCCGTGGGGAGTTGGATATCCGATTGAAATGTTAATTGAAGAAGATTTAAGGGAAAAGTATGAAAAAGAAAAAGCACAATTTATTGAAAAATTTAAGACTTATAAAAATTTAATGGATTTTGTATATTCTTTGGGGTTTAAAGAGCCTCCTAAAAGAAGTGAGTGTATGGATATTGAATGCGTATTGAAAAAATATAAAGAATTTATTGAAATTAGAGAGAATTTAGATGTTATGCTAGATGGAATGGTTGTAAAAGTTAATGAGTTGGATTTGCTTGATAAACTTGGATATACTCAAAAATATCCTCGTTGGATGGTTGCTTATAAGTTTCCAGCACTTGAGAAAGAAAGCATTTTAAAAGATGTTGTAATTCAAGTTGGTAGAACTGGAGTTTTAACGCCTGTTGCTATTCTTGAGCCTGTGGATATAGGAGGAGTGATTGTAGAAAGAGCTACTCTTCATAATTTTGACGAGATTGAAAGAATGGATATAAGAATAGGCGATCATGTAATAGTTATTAGAAGCGGAGATGTTATACCTAAAATTACTAAAGTGTTATATCATAAAAGAACGGGTAAAGAGAAAAAAATTCCTCGTCCAACTCATTGTCCCGTTTGCGGATCTGAAGTATTGGATGAAGGAGCTATAATTAAATGTCAAAATTTGAATTGCCCAGCAAGAATTGTTAATAATATCATTCATTTCGCTTCTAAAAACGCTTTAAATATAGAAGGGCTTGGAGAGAGCGTTGCTAAGCTTTTGTATGAGCATGGATTAGTAAAAGATGTAACGGATTTATTTAACTTAAAAGTTGAAGATCTTGAAAAATTACCTCTTTTTGCCAGAAAAAAAGCCGAAAATTTAGTAAATGCCATAAATAAAGTAAAAGGAATTGAGTGTTGGAGATTTATTAATGCTTTAGGAATTGAGCATATCGGAGAAGTTGCAAGTAAAAAAATTTGCGAAAAATTTGGTATTGATTTTTATAAACGTGCTCCAGAAGAATTTTACAGAATTGAAGGTTTTGGGCCTGAAATGGTTAAAAGTTTGGAAGAATATATTAGAGTAAATAGGGAAAAAATAGAAAAATTAATTGAACTTATTAAACCTACAAACCCTAAAAAAGAAGTTAAAAAATCAATCTTTAGCGGAAAAACTATAGTTCTTACCGGAACTATGAGCAAACCAAGAAGCGAGATAAAAGAAATGCTTGAAGAGCTTGGCGCTAAGGTTACCAATAGCGTTTCTAAAAAGACGGATTATTTAATTGTAGGTGAAGATGCGGGAAGTAAACTTGAAAAAGCTAAAAAGTTAGGAGTAGAAATTTTACCCGAAAAAAGAATGTGGGAAATGATTAATCAAAGTTGATGTGTTTAATGTAAGCTATTTTGAGTTATGTTACATCAATAATTGATTTTTTTTCTTTTTTTTGATATAATCAATAAAGCTTATATAAAAAGGAAGTAAATGAGTGTTAGACTCAAAGAAGATAGCGATGTTTCTTTGTTAATACCAAAGCTTTATAAGGTTATTTTATTAAATGATGATTATACAACTTTTGATTTTGTAATTGAAATTTTAAAAAGCGTTTTTCATAAAAGCGAAGAAGAAGCTATTAATTTAACTTTAAAAGTGGATAGAGAAGGAAGTGCAGTAGTTGGAGTGTATCCATATGAAATTGCCGAAATAAAGGTAAATAAAGTACATTCTTTAGCAAGAGCCGCTGGATATCCGCTTAGGGCAAGAATTGAGGAGGAGTAAATGCAAATTACAGAAACTCTAAGACAAATACTTAATGAAATAATTTATGAAGCAAAAAGAAGAAAAAACGAATATATAACTTTAGATCATGCATTTTATGTTTTGCTTAAAAATAAAAATATTAGAAATTTGCTTGAAGATGTTGGAGTAGATGTAGATTATGTAAGAAGAGGGCTTGATTATTATTTGGATACTTATTTAGAGAAAGTCTCAACTAGTGTAACTCCAACAGAAACGCTAGCATTTCATAGAGCAACGGAGAGAATGTTTAAGCATATTTCTGGAATTAATAAAAAATTTGCTGATGAAATAGATTTTTTTATTGCTTTACTTGAAGATGAAAGTTCTTATACAAATCAACTTCTTAGAGAATTTGGAATTGAAAAAGTAGAAATAGTTGAATATATTACTGATATGAAAGATTTGGAAGAACTTAATAATAATTTTTCTGAAAAGAAAAAGAGCGTTTTAGAAGAATTTGCGGTTGAGCTTACTAAAATAGCAAAGAATTTTGATGACGTAATAGGGAGAGAAAAAGAGATAAATAGGGTTATGCAAATTTTATCTCGTCGTAAAAAAAACAATCCCGTCCTCGTAGGAGAAGCTGGGGTTGGGAAAACGGCAATAGTAGAAGGACTTGCTAAAAAAATTGCTCTAAATGAAGTTCCAGATGCTTTAAAAGGTAAAAAGATTTATTCTCTTGATATTGGAAGTTTGGTAGCTGGAACTAAATATAGAGGTGAATTTGAAAAAAGAATGAAAGCGATTTTAGATGAGCTTAAAAAAGAAGATGAGCCAATTTTATTTATTGATGAGATTCATATGATAGTAGGAGCTGGAGCGGCTGGAGATAGTAAAATGGATGTTGCGAATTTATTAAAACCGGCTCTTGCAAGAGGTGAAATTAGATGTATTGGAGCTACTACTTATGAAGAATATAAAAACTATTTTGAAAAGGATAAAGCGTTAAATAGAAGATTTCAAAAAATAGATGTAAAAGAGCCAAGTATTGAAGATACTATTAAAATTCTTGAAGGATTAAAGCCAAAATATGAAGAGTTTCATAAAGTTAGATATTCAAAAGAAGCTATAAAAGCAGCAGCTATTTTGGCTAAAAAATATTTAAGAGAGAAGTTTTTGCCAGATAGTGCTATAGATTTAATTGATGAAGCGGGAGCAAAGTATAAATTAAAAGGGAAAAAACTTATAACTAAAAGCGATATAGAATCTATTGTAGCAAACATTGCAAATATTCCAAAAGAATCGGCTTCTCAAAACGAAATTGATAAATTAAAACATTTGGAAGAAAATTTAAAAGCAAAAGTTTTTGGACAAGATGAAGCAATAAAAGAGCTTGTAAAGGTAATTAAAAGAAAAAAAGCTGGATTAACTCGAGAAGATAAGCCAATTGGAAGCTTTTTGTTTGTTGGACCAACGGGTGTTGGAAAAACAGAAATTGCAAAACAACTTGCTAAATTGCTTGGAGTTAATTTTTTAAGATTTGATATGAGCGAATATCAAGAAAAACATTCCGTTGCAAAACTTATAGGTTCGCCTCCTGGCTATGTTGGATATGAAAAAGGAGGGCTTTTAACTGAAGCTATTAGAAAAAATCCTCATACTGTGCTTTTGCTTGATGAGATAGAAAAAGCTCATCCTGATATAGTTCAAATTTTGCTTCAAGTAATGGATAATGCAACTCTTAGGGATAACGATGGAAGAGTTGCTGATTTTAGAAACGTAGTTTTGATTATGACAAGTAATTTAGGAGTTGGAGAAGGTAATACTCCTGGATTTATGCAAGAATTTAGCGAATTTAAAGAAGAAGCAATTAATAGATTTTTTGCACCTGAATTTTTAAATAGGCTTGATGCAATAGTTAGATTTAAACCTCTTAGTAAAGATAATGTTTTGATGGTAGTAGATAAATTTATAGGGGAACTTCAAGATAAATTAGCAAGTAAAAAAATTCGTTTAACTCTTACCAAAAGAGCAAAAGAGGCTCTTGCAAAAAAAGGATACTCTCCTAAGCTTGGAGCAAGACCTTTGGCAAGAGTAATTGAAGAGAATATTGTAGAACCTTTAAGCGATGAGATATTGTTTAACGATTTAAAAGGGGATGTTAAAGTAGATTTTGTAAAAGATAAATTTGTGTTAAAGAAAAAAAATGATAAAAGTAAGTGAAAATCCGCCTCTTTATCTTCTTGATGATTTTATTTTTCCTTCTCCTTATGAGGATTTTGAAGATGGATTTATTGGAGCAAGCTATGATTTGCATCCAAAAAGGCTTCTTGAAGGATATAGTAGAGGTTTTTTCCCTTGGTATCAAGATGAAGATGGAATGTTTCATTGGTTTGTTTTAAACGAAAGAATGCTTTTAAAAACCGATGAAGTAAAAACTACAAAAAGACTTAGGCAAAAGTTAAGAAGCAAAAAATGGGATTTTAAAATAAATACGAGATTTGAAGATGTAATTAAAATGTGTTCTAAAGTAAAAAGAAAGCATGAAAGTGGAACTTGGATAAATGAAGAATTTATTAATGCTTATACTACTCTTAACAAACTTGGATTTGCTTTATCGGTAGAAGCTTATTATGAAGGAGAGCTTGTTGGGGGATTTTATGGGGTAGCTATAAATAAATATTTTAGCGGAGAGAGCATGTTTCATATAAAACCTGATGCAAGTAAATTGGCGCTAATTTATTTTTGTGATGTTTTAAAACAAAATGGAATTGAGTATATTGACTGTCAAGTTCCAAGTGAACATTTAAAAAGAATGGGAGGAAAAGTGTATAAAAAAGAAGAATTTATTCCTATTATTCAAAAAGCATCTGGAATTAAGGAGTAAAAATGACAACTTTAAAAGAATGGAATGTGGTAGTTGAGCTTGTAAAGACTAAAACTGGGGCTATTTTGCATAAGATTAATTTAAGTGATAATCATTTTTTTCTTGAACAAAATCCTTTGAAAGATTCAAAATATGGGGTTGCTTATAGAGAACTTAAACTTAAGTATCCTGAATTTTATATGTTTTGGGAGATAAAAGATGACAATTATACAGGAAAAGTTTTAACTGCAAGAATTAGTGATAAGAAAGAGCTTGATAAATTTTTAAGTGAACTTATAAGCGATAATTATAAAAATTATGAAGATTTTAATTGATTGATGTAAAAATAGCTTCCAAAAAGAGAGCTAAATAAATTTATGCTTACGAGCATATAAATAATTACTATTTGATAACTTACGGCTTTAAGAGGAGATGCTCCTGCTAGAAGCATTCCTGTGGTAATACCGGGAATGGCTACTACTCCTATGGTTTGGAGCATATTGTTTACTGGAATTAAAGCGGCTTTTATCGCTTCTTTTTGCATTATTTTGTAAGCATTTTGAATTTTTTCTCCGAGTGCTACAAATGCTTCTATTAATTCTTTTTGAAGAGATATTTCTCTTTTTAGTCTTTCTATTGTTA
The DNA here is from genome assembly GCA_027063595.1 of Nautiliaceae bacterium. Classification (GTDB taxonomy): domain Bacteria; phylum Campylobacterota; class Campylobacteria; order Campylobacterales; family Nautiliaceae; genus Caminibacter. Next base: position 7,997 of record JAMORJ010000045.1, read on the forward strand.
AGGTATAAGTATTTAAGGAATTTCCGATAATCATCCCAGAAATTGGTATAAATTCATGGGGATTTAGGGAAATAATGCGTAAGAAAATTAAAGTAATTAGTATGGTAAAAGTTGAAAGGCTT
>JAMORJ010000046.1 GCA_027063595.1 Nautiliaceae bacterium
AGAGCTTGATAAAATAGCAAGAAATGTTATCTCTAACGCTGGATATGGTAAATATTTTGTTCATTCTCTTGGTCATGGAGTTGGGCTTGATATTCACGAATATCCTTACGTAAATTCTAAAAACGAAACGAGAGTTCAAGAAGGGATGGTTTTTACGATTGAGCCTGGGATTTATATTCCAAAAGAATTTGGAGTTAGGATTGAAGATATGGTAATTATTGATTTTGATGGAAAAGTAAAAATTTTAAGCGAGGAATTATGAGTGTTAGTAAGATAAGATCTATTTTATATAAAGTCGCTAAGTTTTTGGGGGATTTTAATGCAATAAAAAAAGCAATTCAAAAAAAAGATTTAACGCCGATTGTTAAAAGGATTATTAGACGAATTTATGGTTATTTAACAAGTCGTGGAATGCCAAGATAATGAAAAGAGAAATTTTAAGAGTTACTTTTTTTCCAGCAAAAATTAAAAAATCTTCAAAAAAAAATAAAGCTTTAATTGGTATTGGATGCAATATTGGAAATTGTATAAGAAGATTTAAAAAGCTTTATTTGTTTTTATCTCACCATCCAAAAATCGATGTTGTTCAAACTTCCATAATTTATAAAAATCCTCCTTTTGGGTATTTAAATCAGCCTTGGTTTTATAATTCCATAATGGTTATTTATACCGATTTTTCACCGATTGAACTTTTAAATTTTCTACAATATGTAGAAAAAAAATTTGGTAGAATTAGAACCTTTAAAAACGCTCCGAGGACTTTAGATTTGGATATTTTATTGTATAATAACATTAAATTAAACTTAAAAAGACTTATTTTACCGCATCCGGGGATGAAAAAAAGGGATTCGGTATTAATACCGCTTATGTTAAAGGATAAAGTTGAAGCTCAAAACTTATACCGCCGAAACTTATACTGAAGCTTTAAAGAAAATAAAACAAGAGCTGGGGGATGATGTTGTTATAGTTTCAAGCAAAGAAATTAAGAAAAAAACTCTTACTAGTCCTGGATTGTATGAAATAGTAGTGGCTATAGAAGAAGAGCCTAAAAAGATTTCAAAAGAAACCGATGATGTAATGCTAAAAATTTCTAATGTAGCAAAAGAAATAAATAAAACTGTAAAAGAAAATTTTTCTTATAAAAACGTAAATAGCGTTTCTAAAAAACTTGCCCCAGAAAGTGATGAGATTAAAGCGTTAAAAGAAGAATTTAAAAAATTATCTGATACCGTAAAATTTTTACAAGCTACGATTTGGGATTTAACTCATAAAGAAGATCTTGAATTACCTCCTGAATTTAGCGAAATTTACGCGTTGTCTCGCGCAAGTGGAATGAGTGAAAAACATCTTGATGAAATTATGAGACTTACCATTAAATATATGCCTTTAAAAATGAGGAAAAATAGAGAAACTATAAAAAGATATTTTCATACTTTGCTAAAAAAGATGATTCCTATTAGAATCGAAAGAGAAATAAAGCCTCCTCATAAAAAAATTATGATGTTCGTAGGACCAACTGGAGTTGGAAAGACTACTACCATTGCAAAATTGGCTGCAAGATATGCGTATAAATTATCTACTCGTCATAAAGTAGGAATTATTACTCTTGATACTTATAGGATAGGAGCTGTTGAGCAGCTTATGACATATGCGAAAATGATGAAACTACCTATTGAAACGGTTGTAGATCCAAGCGATTTTGAAGATGCTTTGAATACTTTAAGACATAATGATTATATCTTAATTGATACCGTTGGAAGTTCTCAGCATGATAAGGAAAAAATTGAGAAATTAAAAAGTTTTTTAAAAGTAGATTCGTTTGCTGAAATTAACGTGAATTTAGTACTCTCAGCCGTTACAAAATATGAGGATTTGGTTGATATTTATAATAATTTTTCTATTTTGCCAATAGATACTTTTATTTTTACAAAACTTGATGAAACCAAAACATATGGAAATATTTTTTCTTTGCTTCTTGATACCAAAAAACCCGTTAGTTATTTTTCGATTGGACAAGAAGTTCCAGACGATTTAATAGTAGCGGATGCCAATTATCTTCTTGAAGGTATTCTTTCAAAGGAGCTTAGTTGAAAACGCAAGCTGATAAATTAAAAGAACTTATAAAAGAAGAGCCAAAAAAAGATTTAAAAACAAGAGTAATAGCAATTACCAGTGGAAAAGGTGGAGTTGGAAAAACCACTATTTCAGCCAATTTAGGATATGCTTTACATTCTTTAGGATTTAAAGTAGCTCTTTTTGATGCTGATATTGGACTAGCAAATCTTGATGTGATGCTTAAAGTTAATCCTAAAAAAAATATATTAGATGTTTTAAAAAACGAAGCCGAGCTTAAAGATATTGTAGTTGAAATAGAGCCTGGTTTTGTATTATTGCCTGGTGAGAGTGGAGATGAGATTATTAACTTTGCAGATGAAATGACTCTAAATAATTTTATAGCTCAGCTTGATTATTTTAGCGATTTTGATTTTTTCATTATAGATACGAGTGCTGGAATTGATAAAAGAGTTCAGATGTTTTTGGAAGCGGCTGATGATGTTATAGTAGTAACTGTTCCTGAACCTGCCGCTATTACCGATGCTTACGCAATGATAAAGGTAATTAGCGAAAAAAGAGATATTGCATATATGATTTTAAATGAAGTAGCAAACGAAAAAGAAGCTAATAATATTTTTTCGAAAATTTTAAAAGTTGCAAAAGCTAATTTAAGAGATGACTTTAGATTGTTAATGCTTGGGTTTATAAAAAGAGATAAAATGATTTATTCGTGTTCTACTAAAAGGGAATTGTTTGTAAAGGAATTTCCAAACTCAAGTTCTTCTATGCAGCTTATGCAAATTGCAAAAAAAATAGCTCGTATTTCGGAACGAAAAGTGCTTGAAAAAGAAGGAGGACTTAGTAAGTTCTTTAAGAGAATTTTTTCAAGCTTTTAAAGGAAATTAATGAGAGCTGAAAACTTTGTATATTTTGCAACCGTAAGCGGGTTTTTTATAGGAATGATGTTTTCGGTGATTAACGATTTTTCCATTTGGCAATCGATTTTTGTTACAATTATAATAACTTTGCTTTTTTATATTATAGCTCTTGGCAGTGTGGCGTTTTATATTAAGTTTTACGATATTAAAAAGCAATTGTTTTTAAATGTAAAAGAGATAGAAGAAGTTATTGACGTTCAGATTAATGAGCTTGAAAAATATGAAGATTTTATTTTTGAAAGTTATAAATTTATTGAAGAAGTAGAAAAAGAAGAATTAGAACTTCTTAGAAAGAATAAATCATGAGCTCAAAAAATCCATACGAAGAAGCATTAAAAGCCTATCAGGATTCTTTGGCGATTGATTATATGCCAGCAGTAAAGGCTATGGCTTATAAACTAAAAGAAAGATTGCCAAGCAGTGTTGATTTTAACGATTTGGTCTCTATTGGTTTTGAAGAGCTTGTAAAGCTTTCAAGAAGATATGATGCAAGTAAAAATGATAATTTTTGGGGGTATGCTCAAAAAAGAATTTATGGAGCAATGCTTGATTTTTTAAGAAGTTTGGATGTTGTTAGTAGGGGAGATAGAAAATTAATTAAGGAAATAAATCAAGTAATTGAGAAATATTTAACAAAATATGATTATGAGCCGAGTGACGAAGAAATAGCTAAAGAATTAAATGTAGAAGTAGAGAAAGTTAAAAAAGCTAGATTTAGCGATGATGTTTATTCAGTAATGCCTATAGAAGAGCAACTTAAGTTTTATGATAACGTAGAAAAAAGAGTAGAAGAGGAAGAATTAATTGAAAAAATTAAAGAAGTTTTAAAAACTCTTAGCGAAAAAGAGCAATTAATTGTTCAGCTTTACTATTTTGAAGAATTAAGTCTAAAAGAAATAAGCGAGATTTTAGGTGTTACAGAGAGTAGAGTTTCTCAAATTCATAAAAAAGTAATTTCAAAATTAAGGGAAAAACTAAATGGCTGATATTCTTTCACAAGAAGAAATAGATGCATTGCTTGAAGTTGTTGAAGAAGAAGATATATCGCCTGATGAGCTAGATAACGTTCCTGATATACTTGAACAACGGCAAATCACTTTATATGACTTTAAAAGACCAAATAGGGTTTCTAAAGAGCAATTAAGAAGTATTAGAGCAATTCACGATAAGATGGCGAGAAATTTGGCAAGCGATATTTCTTCTCTTATGAGAAGTATTGTAGAAATTCATCTTCACTCAGTTGATCAAATGACATATGGGGAATTTTTGATGTCTTTGCCATCTCCTACTTCATTTAATGTTTTTTCTCTAAAACCTCTTGATGGAAAAGGGGTAATTGAAATAAATCCAAGTATCGTTTTTCCGATGATTGATAGGCTTTTAGGAGGTCCTGGGCTTCCGTTTGAAAATACAAGGGAATTTACGGATATTGAATTAAATCTTTTGGATCAGGTTTTAAGAGTCATTACTCAAAATATGAGAGAAGTTTGGCAGCCTATTATGGATTTATACCCAGTAATTGAAGCAAAAGAGAGTAGTCCGAATGTTGTTCAAATCGTTGCTCAAAACGAGATTGTAATTATGGTGGTAATGGAGATAGTTATTGGGCAAACAAGCGGTATGATGAATATTTGTTATCCTGTAATTACAATTGAGAGTTTGCTTCCAAAATTGGCAAGTAGAGATTTAATGCTTAGCGAAACTAGTAGCAGGAAAAGTAGAAACAAAGAATTAAGAGCTTTGCTTGGAGGAGCTAGAGTTGAAATCGAAGCGGTGCTCGGTTATGCTGAGCTTACTATGAAAGAGGTTTTAGAGCTTAGCGTTGGGGATATTATAAAATTAAATAGGGCCGCTGATGATACGGTGGTTGTTAAAGTTGACGGTAGGGAAAAATTTATTGCCGATTTTGGAGTAAGACGCTATAGAAGAGCTATTAAAATAAAAGAAATTTTAAAAACTGAACATGATGAAGTAAAAGAAATTTTGGAAAAACTTGAAGAGAAAAGAAAACAAAAACTTGAACAAATAACAGGAGAAGAAAGTGAATGAGTTGATCGATCTTTTGCTTAATGAAATAAAAAGTGTTATAGAGGGGCTTATTGGAGTAGCTCCAGAAGTTGATTTAAAAGAAAAAGGAGAAAAAGTTCCAGAGATTTCTCCTCCTTATGTAAAAATAACCGCAAACGCCAAACCAAAAGGAGAGATAGTTTTTATAATTTCTCCTAAGTTTGCAACAGCGGTTTCTGATATGATGCTTGGAGGAGATGGAGAAGCAAAAGAAGAAGTTAGCGAAGATGATTTAGACGCTACAAAAGAAATTGTTTCAAATATTCTTGGCTCTTTATCTTCTACTCTTGAAGCTCAAGCTGACATGCCAAATTTAAGCTTTGATATTAAAGATGCTTCTTTTGTTGAAACTAAAGAAACTTTTAACGAGTATGCTTATGCAATTAGTTTTCAATGTAAGATTAACGATCTAGACGAAAATTGTTATGTTTTAATGGATAAAGAATTAAAAAATATAATTGAGCCAAGCAACGAAGAAGCTCCTAAAGAGAGTACGCATTCTACTCATTTAAGCGAAGAGGCAAAGCAAATTGAAATGCTTATGGATGTAAAATTACAAATAAGAGTTAGAATAGGTAGAAAAACGATGCTTTTAAAAGATGTTATTAACATGGATATTGGAAGTATAGTTGAGCTTGATCAACTTGCAAACGAGCCTCTTGATATTTTGATTGACGATAAAAAAATAGGAGAAGGGGAAGTTGTTATTGTAGATGGAAACTTTGGAATTCAAATAACTTCGATTGGTTCTAAAGCCGATAGATTAAATTCTATGAAAAAATAGTTGAATATTGCTTCAAAATATGATAAATTGCTTCTAAAAAAGGCGAGGTGTGTTTAAGTTTAGTGAAATTAGCGATATGTGTATAAAATGTGGAAAGTGTATTCCTGGATGTACCATTCATAGGGTAAATCCTGATGAAGCCACTTCTCCAAGAGGTTTTTTGGATATTTTAAAAGGAGTGGAAGAAGGAGATATTCAGATAGATAAAACTTTTAAAGATACAGTTGAGAGTTGTTTTTTGTGTAATCAATGTGTTGAGATTTGTCCAAATTCTTTACCAACTGATTTTATGATAGAAAACGCAAGAAATTTGGTTGCTAAAAAATTTGGAATTGCATGGTGGAAGAGAGCATTTTTCTTTTTGCTTAGACACAGATGGGCGTATGATTTAATAGCTAAGCTTGGATTTTATTTTCAAAGTTGTGGGTTTAAAATTGAAGAAAATAAAAAATCAATTAGAAGCCGCTTTTCTTTGCCAATGCTTGAGAAAGGTAGACTTCTTCCAGCTTTTAGAAAAAAAACTTTTCTTAAAAAGTATCCAGAAGAGATTAAAGGAAGCGGAAAAAGAAGGGTTGCTATTTTTATTGGATGTCTTGCTAATTATAATTATACGGAAGTTGGAGACGCTTTGGTTAAGATTTTAAAATTTTTAGATATCGATATATTTATCCCTAAAAAACAGGCATGTTGTGGAGCTCCTGCTTATTTTACGGGAGATTTTGAAACAACTGAGTATTTAATTAGAAAAAATATAGCGTATTTTGAAAGTTTTATTGATGAAGTTGAAGCGATTTTAGTTCCAGAAGCTACTTGTATGGCAATGTTAAGAAAAGATTATGAAGAATATATAAAACATTATATGGATGAAGAGTGGTTAAAAAGATATAAAAAAATTCAAGGTAAAATTTTTTCAACAACCGAGTGGCTTTATAAATATACAAATCTTAGAGAAAAACTAAACAAAAAAAATTTAACTCTTACTTATCATGACGCTTGTCATTGTGCAAAAGTTTTTTCAATAAGAAAAGAGCCAAGAGAGTTGTTAAAGAAAGTTGTTAAAATAGAAGAAATGGAAGATTCTAATCTTTGTTGTGGGTTTGGGGGAATTACTATTCAAAGCGAAAAATTTCATTTAGCGAGAAAAGAGGGGTTAATTAAAGCTGAAATGATTAAAAAAGTAAATGCCGATATTGTAAGTGCTGAATGTAGCGCTTGTAGAATGCAAATTACGGAGCATCTTGATAAAGTAGGGGATAATAAGCTTTTTAAACATCCTTTGGAAATTATTGCTGAGGCTATTGAATGATTGAATTTTGGCAGCATATTTACTCTCATATTAATCCAATAGCTTTTGAAATAGGCTTTTTTAAAATTCATTGGTATTCTATTATGTACATAACAGCTCTTGTTGTTGGATTTTATGCTGCTTTAAAGTTTGCTAAAAAATTTGGAATTGATAAAAAAGTTATAGAAGAGTATTTTGTATGGGCGGAGGTTGGAATAATAATTGGAGCAAGAGTTGGATATGTTATTTTTTACATGCCTAATAATTTTTATTATCTTACTCATCCATGGCAGATGTTTAATCCTTTTATAGATGGAAAGTTTGTAGGAATTGCTGGAATGAGTTACCATGGAGCGGTAATTGGATTTATTGTTGCTACTTTGCTTTATTGGAAACTAAAAAAAGTAGATTTATGGAAGTTAATGGATGTAGTGGCTTTAGCTGTACCAATTGGATATATTTTTGGTAGAATCGGAAATTTTTTAAATGGATTAATTATAGGAAGAGAAACTACTCTTCCTTGGGGAGTTTATATTGGCGGAAGTTTAAGACATCCTATTGGAATTTATGAAGCTTTTTTTGAAGGATTAATGCTGTTTTTGCTAATTTATTGGTTTTATAAAAAGTTTTATAAATGTAAAGGAGAACTTATAGGCGTATATGTGGCTGGATATGGTTTTTTTAGGACTTTGTGTGAGTTTTGGAGAGAGCCTGATTCTCAGCTTGGATTTATAGTAGATCATATTACAATGGGACAGATTTTGAGTTTTTTTATGATAATTGGCGGAATGTTGCTTTTTTATTATAGAAGAAAAAAATGTC
>JAMORJ010000047.1 GCA_027063595.1 Nautiliaceae bacterium
CTTTACCTACTCCATTTCCATATCCAATTAACATAATCTCATCACTATCGATTAAAAGCTCTGCTTTAGCAAATTCAAAATCTTTTGCTTTAAAAATTCCATCTTCCAATTTAAACGCTCCTCTTGGATATCTAAAGGCAATTGGTCCTTCATCAAATTTATAAGCAAACTCTACAGCTTTTTTTAAACTTTCAAAATCTCTTGGAGCAAAAAGGGTTATATTCGGCAAAATCCTTAAAAATCCAACATCAAAAACACCTTGATGAGTCTCTCCATCGGCACCAACGATTCCAGCCCTATCAATTACAAATCTTACTGGATAATTATCCAAACAAACATCGTGAATTATTTGATCATAGCCTCTTTGTAAAAAAGTAGAATAAATAGCTACAAACGGCTTAAATCCTTCTTTTGAAAGAGGAGCCATAGAAGTTATAGCATGTTGTTCTGCTATTCCAACATCCCAAAACCTATCTGGAAATTCTTTAATTAATTCTTTCATACCAGTCCCACTTGGCATAGCCGCCGTAACCCCTACAATTTTTTCGTCTTTTTTAGCAAGTTCCAAAAGTTTTTCAGAAAAAACTTTAGTAGCTGAAATTTCATTCTTTTTCAAAGGCTCACCCGTTTTTAAATCAAAAGGTCCAACTCCATGCCAATGCTCATAATAACCTTCCGCTTGTTTATATCCTTTCCCTTTTATAGTTTTTGCATGAACCACAACTGGTTTTTTAAGTTCTTTTGCAATTTTTAAAACCTCAATAATTTCTTTTAAATTATGCCCATCAATTGGTCCAATATACTCAAGCCCAAGCTCTTCAAAAAATACCCCATTTACGCTAAAGATCTCTTCAAATTTTTTTGCTGCATATCTTACATCTTTGGGAGCCGACTCAAGAAATTTTTTAAATTTTTCTTTAAATCCTTGATAAAATTTACCTGCCTTAAGTTTAGTTAAATATTTACTCAAAGCTCCTATAGGCTTACTTATACTCATTTCGTTATCATTTAAAATAATAACCACAGGAAGTTTTAAATATCCAAGTTCGTTCATAGCTTCATATGCCATTCCAGCACTCATAGCTCCATCGCCAATCAACACGACAGGAATTCTATTTTCTTTTTTTAACTTAATCGCTTTTGCCGCACCAACAGCAACAGAAATCGAAGTAGACGAATGCCCGGCACTAAAATAATCACACTTGCTCTCGCTTGGTTTTACATATCCACTAATACCTCCAAATTTACGTAAAGTATCAAATTTTTCCCATCTACCAGTTAAAAGTTTATGAGCGTAAGCTTGATGAGAAACATCAAAAATAAAAGGATCTTTATTACAATCAAAAACATAATGCATTCCAATTATTAATTCAACAGCCCCAAGAGTAGAGCTAAGATGTCCTCCGTTTTTACTTACAACTTCTAAAATTCTATCCCTAATTTCTTGAGCTAAATTCTCAAGTTCACTTATACTCATACTCTTTACATCAAACCTCATTGCACTCTCCACTTATCTTTTTACCGCTTCTTTTACGGCTTTAAATCTCTCTTCAATCTGAGCATCGATATTTCCAACATCGCTCATTATAACAATTCCTCCAGGTTTTACGGCTTCATCTTCTACAACTTCAATGCCTTTTAAATTCTCTTTTAAAAATTCGGCATCTTTTGGATTTACTTTTATAGTAACTTTCGTGGCGTTTTTTAAATCTTCAATTAAAGCCTTTGCTAGATTTAAAGCAATTTCTTGAGATCTTTCGTTAATTTCGGTTTGCATAACTTCTCTTGCTATATCAAGAGCGACCGATACAAGTTCTTTTTCGATACTCTCAAGTTTCTTTTCAAAAATTTTATTTATTTCATCAAGTTTTTTAATGGAATCTTCATACATTTTTCTAACTACATTTAATTCTTCTTCACATTTTAATTTAGCTTCTTCTATTCCTTTTTGATATCCTTCTTCAAAAGCTTTTTTCACTTCTTCAGCCGCCTTTTGATGACACTCTTTTATGCTTTTTTCAAATTCGGCTTGAGAAGAAACTATTTTATTTGAAAGCTCTTCAATTTTTTCCAAAAGAGACTCAATTACACTATCATCTGCTCTACTTTCTGGAACTTCTTGAAAAGATTCTTCTTTTGGCTCCTCTTCAAAAACAATATCTTCTTTGCTTTCTATATCCTCTAAAGACTTAAAACTATAAGGTTTTATAATATGCTTATCGCTTTTCCCCCCATTAACTATCTTACTCAATTACTTCTTCCTCTGCTCCAATACTTACTTTACCTTCTTCAGCAAGTTTTTGAACTACTTCAATTACTTTTCTTTGAGCCGCTTCAACTTCTTTAACCTTTACAGGTCCAAGATATTGCATCTCTTCTTCAAAAGCTTGAGCGGCTCTTTGAGACATATTTGCTAAAAATTTTTGTTTAAGCTCTTCTGGAGCTCCCTTTAGAGCAATCATTAAATCATTTTTATCAACTTCTTTTAAGATTTCCCTAATTGCGGTATTATCAAGTTTAAGAATATCTTCAAATGTAAACATTTTTTCCTTAATTTCTTCTGCAAGTTGATTGTTAATTTGCTCAATATATTTAAGAGTAGATTTTGCCGCTTTTTGCCCAAGTCTGTTAAAAATTTCAGCAACGAATCTAACTCCACCAATTTCAACCTTATAACCAGTTAATGATTCAAGTTTAGTTTCAAGAATAGCCGATACTTTTTTAATAATGCTTGGAGAAATATCCCCTAAGTTACTCATCCTCATTAAAACTTCGGCTCTAAGCTCATCTGGAAAATAACTAAGCGTCTCAGCCGCCGAACTTGGATCCATATGAGCTAAAATAAGAGCAATAGTTTGAGGATGCTCATTTATAATAAAATCTGCAAGTTGTTGAGGTTTAACTTTTTGCAAAAAGCCAAAAGTTTGTTCGCTTTGAAGAGATTTAGCAAGCTTATCCAATACTTTCTTAGCTTCTTCTGGTCCAAGAGCTTTATATAAAATTTCTTTTGCATATTCTAAACCACCGCTTGCGATATATTGATTTGATTGGAATATGACATAAAATTCTTCAAGCACAGCTGCAGCGATTGCTTTATCTATAGTTTTTGCCGTTGCGATGTATTTAGAAATTTCAGTAATAGTATCAACATCCATATAAGAAAAAATTTGAGCAGTTAAATCTTCTCCAAGCTGAATAAGTAAAATAGCAATTTTTTCAGGCATTGATAATTCTTCTAAAATCGCCTGTTGTTGAGGTGATAAAGCCATTTTTTATCCTTATGTTTCCGTATGTTCTTCTTTAATTAAATTCTCAAGGACTCTTGCCACCTGCTCTGGATGTTCTTCAACCATCTTAGTTACTCTCTCAAGCAATACCTCATATTTTAATTCTTCTTCATCGACATCAGAAGTAATTCCAAGCTGTTCTTCTACTTTTTGTTTTAACTCTTTTATTTTATCATAAGTTGATTCGATTTCTTCTTCGTCAATGGTAATTTCTTCTTTTGGAACTTCTTCTTCCTCAACTTTAGTCTCAAGCATCTTTTGCATAAAAGGAGTTAATACTTTTTTATAGAAAATAAAGAAAATTACAAACAAAAATAGATATTTCAAAATAGGCGCCAAAGGTCCAACATATTCTTCAACTATCATCATTACTCTTCCTAAAGGAGTTGTAGCTTTTTGAACAAGAGCTCTTGAAAATTCAAAACTACTTACACTTACGCTATCTCCTCTTTTTGGATTGTATCCAATAGCGTTTTTTACTAAATTTTCAATATTTTTAAGTTCAATTTCGCTTAAAGGAACGAATTTTACTTTTCCATCTTTATCTTTTTGATAATGCCCATCGACTACAACTGCTGCGGTAATTCTTTTTATTTTGGGATAATTTTCTTTTACATCCTTAATAGTTGTAGAAATTTCATAATTCGTAGTCGTTTCGCTTTTATTGTATTTATTTACAACTTGATTAGATTTTAGCCCTTGAACTGGACCTATATTACTAACAGCACCCGGAACTCCCCCAACTTCTTTTGGCTTCATCCCAATTCTTGATTCTTCTAAAGTTTGCTCGCTTCTTACGACATTATCTGGAGAATAAAGAGTCGCTTTTGAGCTAACTTTAGAAAAATCAAAATCCACGTTTACTTTTGCTACTACTTTGTTTTTACCTCCTACAATTGGAGCAAGAATAGAAATTATCTTATCTTCCAATGCTTTTTCAACTCTTTTTTTATAAGTTAATTGAGCTTTCAAAGCTTCCGTATCTTGAGTTAGTTCATCATTTTCTCCAAGAGGATTTCCATATTGATCGACTATTTTTACATTTTCTGGAGTCAGTTTAGGCACAGCAGCGGCTACAAGCCATTTTATACCTTGAATCTGTTTGGGAGTTAAAATCATATTAGGTCTTAATTTTATTAAAACAGATGCGGTTGGAGGAGTTTGATTTTCTACAAAAACCGAAGGTTTTGGAATTGCTATATTTACTTTGGCACTCTCAACTGCACTAATTGATTCAATCGTTCTTTCAAGCTCTCCTTCAAGAGCCCTTAAATATTTAACTCTTTGCTCAAAATCGGTCGCTCCAAAAGAACTTTTATCAAATAATTCAAATCCAACGGTACTTTTTTTAGGAAGCCCTTGAGCTGCTACATCAAGCCTTACTTTTTGAACGATGTCCTTTGGAACTTCAATAACTCCATCTTTTGGAATAATATAAGGTATTTGGTGCTTATCCAAATATTGAACTATTAAAGCCGCATCTTGCGGATTTAAATTTTCAAATAAAATAGCATAACCCGGCTGTTTTTGAGTAGAAGTTGAATTATAAACTATTAAAAAAGTCAATACAGCAATTACAGCTACTACGCTACCTATAATAATATATCTCTGTCTTTTATTTAGCTTGTTGAAAAATTCTATTATTTGTTTAAAAAGAGCTTCAAAATTCAACTAATCTCCCTCAATACTTTTATAACTTTTTCATTTTCTTCTTTCTTTCCAACAGTAATTCTAAGAGCATCAAATCCGTAACTTGCCATATCTCTTACTATTATTCCTCTTTTTAAAAGCTCGTTTGCAACTTTTGAAGAATTAGGAATATAAAGAACTACAAAATTAGTAAAACTCTCTATATAATTAAACCCTCTTTCTTTAGCAAAATCAACATATTTTTGCATTTCTTCAAAATTTTTTTCTATTCCCATTTTTACCCATTCTTCATCTTTTAAAGCCTCAATAGCTGCTATTAAAGAAAGAGTCGTAATGTTAAAAGGAGGTCTAAGTTTATGAAGATTTTTTATTATCCATTCATTTGCTATTCCATATCCAACTCTCATTCCTCCAAGACCATAAGCCTTACTAAAAGTTCCAGTATAAATGACATTTTTATATTTTAAAACTTCTTTTGGTTTAATTTCTTTTTCTTTATCCTTAAAAGAAGCAAATTCTTGATAAGCCCCATCAATTACGATTAAAGTATTCTCATCGATTTCTTCAATAAATTTAAATACTTCTTTAGCATCTAAACACTCTCCTAAAGGATTGTTTGGAACGCATAAAAAGATGATTTCAGGTTTTTCTTTTTCGTAAATTTCTCTAAATTCATCTAAATTATGAAAAATAGAGGGAGTTTTTAAAATTTTAGCTCCAACTTGTTTTGAATAAATTTCATACATAGCAAAAGTAATTCCAGCCATTAAAACTTTTTTTGGATTTACTCCATGAACTACAAACTCAAGCACTTGATCACTACCAGCACCAATTATTATATTTTTTGATTCAATGCCAAATTTTTTTGAAAGTCCTTCTTTTAATTCATAAAAACTATCATCAGGATATCTATTCATTAAATAAGCATTTTGCTTAACTTTTTCAATTACCTTTGGAGAAGGTCCATAAGGATTTTCATTACTTGCCAATTTAATAATATTTTCAGGCTCTATACCATATTCTCTAACTACAAGCTCTATTGGTTTACCGGCTTCGTAAGTTTTTAAATTTTTTAAATTCTCAAACATATCTCTCCTTTAACATTCTCTTAAATAACTTCCAAGCCAAATCATATTGTGTTTTTGAATAATTTCTTTAACATTATCATCATCAATATGTCCCTCAAAATCAATATAAAACCAAGTATCAAAAGTATTGTCTTTATTCGGACGAGATTCGATTTTTAAAAGATTTATATTTTTTTCTTTAAACTCCTTAAGCAATTCAAATAACGCTCCAGCTTGATTTTTAGTTTTTGCAATTACGCTTGTTTTATCGTTTCCGCTTTTATTGGTTTTAAAATCGCTAATAATAATAAAACGAGTTCTATTAGCTTTATTATCTTCTATTTTTTCAAATACCAAAGGCAAATTATAAAGTTTTGCGGCAATTTTTGAACAAATAGCTCCACTTTCTTTATCCTTTGAAGCAATTTTAGCAGCTTCAGCTGTAGATTTTGTAGGAATAAACTCAACATCTAAAAGCCCAAATTCTTCTAAAAATCCCAAACACTGATTATATGCTTGAGGATGAGAATATATTCTTTTTATTTTTACCAAATCATCTGATAAAGACGCAAAAGAGTGATGAATTTCCATACAAATTTCAGAAACTATTTTTACATCATATTTTTTTAAACTATCAAGCGTAATTCCAACAACGCCTTCTGTATTGTTTTCTATTGGAACAACTCCATATTTAGCTTCTTTTTTGGCAACTTCCTTAAAAACTCCTTCAATATTCATTACAGGCAAATATTTAGCATTAGCTCCAAATCTCGCTTCTGCTGCCTGATGAGTATAAGTTCCAATTGGACCAAGAAACGCAATTCTCTCTCTTCTCTCAAGAGCCCTACTTATTGCAAAAATCTCAAGAAAAATAGCTTCAATTTCTTCCTTTCCCAACAAACCATTTTGCTCTTTACTAAGTTTTGTAAGCCTTTGAATAATTTCTCTTTCTCTTTCTGGTCTATAAATTGGCGCGTTAGTTTTGTTTTTAAGTTCTCCTACCTCTTTTACAATTTCCATCCGTTTATTCAAAAGCTTTAAAATTTCATTATCAATTTCATCGATTTTCTTTCTAAGATCCTTTAATTTATCCATTTTTTTTCATCTCCTCCAAAATCTCTTTTACGCTTTTATAAACCTTATCCGGTCTTTTGATTATCTCTTTTTGACTTTTTACTTTTCCGCTTAATACCAAATAAGTTTTCATTCCCAACTCTTTAGCCGGAAGCAAATCTCCTTTTAAATCATCGCTAATTATTGTTATTTTATCAAAACCAACTCCTATCATTTCAGAAGCTCTATTAAAAAATTCTTTACTTGGTTTTCCCAAAACTTTAGCGTCTTTATCAGTTGCGTATTTCAACATCTCCAAAATTGCTCCAAGCCCCGGGTATCTTTTAGAGTTTTTATGATACAAAGAAGTTTTATGCATCCCAATAAGTTCGTTTTCTTTTAATAAAAGTTCGATAATTTCGGCTATTTCATCAGGAGAATAAATTTTAAGTCCTATTACTACTTGTTTGGGATTAGAATAATCTATTTTGTATTTTTTCATAATTTCTAAAAATTTAGAAGACCCAAAAGGAGCAATTGGCTCTTTTATTACCTCATCTAAAAGCATAAGCGGGTCAAGATAATATTTAAACTTAAACCCAAGAGATTTCAAATACTCCTTAAAATCCTCCCGTTTGGTATTATTTGTTAAAAGCGCAAAAGGAATTTTTTTTTCGTTTAAAAACTCTAAAAACTCAATTGCCCCATCAATAGGCTTATACTCTTTATCATCAATCAAAGTTCCTTGAACATCGATAAAAAAACCCTTCATTTTACTCCTTAAACCAAATAATCTATTTCACACTCAATTA
>JAMORJ010000048.1 GCA_027063595.1 Nautiliaceae bacterium
AGGAGTTGATAGAATCGTTTATGCAATAGAAAAAGAAAAAAAAGAGTATGCTTTTCCAAAGAGATTTTATTATTTATTGAAACTTTTTAACGCACTTCCTATAGATTTTAGAGACAAAATATTGCAAAAATTTGCAAATTAGGATATAAAAAAGAAAAAAGGATAGCTTTGCTAAGCGTTTGTACTTATTGCGGAGTAGGGTGTGAGATAGAGGCCGAAGTTAAAAATGGAGAAATTATTAAAATTCATTCGGTCAAAAATGGCAAAAGCAGCGGAGGAGAACTTTGTATAAAAGGAAAATACGGATTTGAGTTTTTAAAATATCGTTTAAAAAAACATTTAATTAGTTATGAATTTATTAGAAAAAACGCTAATAAAATGCCTTTTGATTTACAAGTTAGACTTGCTAATTTAGTGGAATACGATAATAGATTTTATGAAGCTCCTTTGAGTTTAGCATTGGATATTGCCGCTTGGAAGATAAAAGAGATTATTAAAAATTATGGAAATAGGAGTATTGCCGGAATTGGAGGGGCAAGGACTAGTTTAGAGAGCGCCTATCTTTTTCAAAAGTTTATTAGAGAGACTTTAAAATCGCCTCATGTGGATAATTGCGCAAGAGTTTGTCACTCTCCAAGTCTTAGCGGGCTTAAGATGAGTATAGGAGAGGGAGCAAGCAGCGTTAGTTTTGATGAAATATTTAATGCTGAAGCTGTTTTTATAATTGGTAGCAATACTACGGTTGCTCATCCTATGGTTGGAAGTAGGATAATTAAAGCAAAAAAAAAGGGTCTTAAAGTAATAGTAGTAGATGTAAGAAAAACTCCTATTATGAAATTTGCTGATATTAGCGTAGTTTTGCCATTTGAGAGTAATTTATTGTTTTTAAATGCTCTTTCAAAAGAGATTTTAGAAAATAATCTTGAAAATAAAGAATTTATAAAAAACAGATGTGCAAAATTTGAAGAATATAAAAAGTTATTATTAAAAGATTCGTATGATAAAAAGTTTTTTGAAAAACTACATGGATTTGAAAATGTAAAAAGGCAAATTGAGGAAATTGCAAGAATTATATCTTCTTGCAAAACTATTTTTATGTGGGGGCTTGGAGTAACTGAACATATTGATGGAACTGAAGCGGTTAATGCTATAAGTAATCTTGCTATGATGACAGGAAATATTGGAAAAAGCGGTGCTGGAGTTTTGCCTCTTAGAGGGCAAAATAATGTTCAAGGTGCTTGCGATGTTGGATGTTTGCCATATTTTTTGCCAGATTATATAAGACCTTCTGAAGATTTTATAGGGCTTATGACTCCAGATATAATTGATGCGATTTTAGAAGGAAAAATTAAAGCAATAATTAATATGGGAGAGGATATTCTTCATATTCATCCCAATCAAAATAAAATTCATAAAGCATTTAATGAGCTTGAGTTTTTGATGGTTATGGAGGTTATGGAAAATGAAATAACAAAAAAAGCAGATATAATATTTGCTACAAAAAGCGCTTATGAAAAAACTGGAGTTTATGTAAATGCCGAGAGACGTTGTCATTTATCCACTCCTTTAGTTGTTTCGAATTTGCCTGATGATTGGGAAATAATAAAAGAGCTTGAAAATAGAATTGATAAAAAGTTTAACTATTCTTCAAGTGAAGAAATTTTTAACGAAATTTGTAATACTACAGCTCGTTTTAATGGCGGAAGTTACGAGATGTTAAAAAAATTTCCAAAAACTTGGCCTTTAAATGAAAATAGCGAGATTTTACACAAAGAAAAATTTTCAACTTCTGATGGAAAAGGGCATTTTCATTATCATAAATATCATTTAAGAGGAGAAGTTAAAGATTTAATGGAAGGGAAAAGAAAATGGTATTTAACTACTGGAAGAGAACTTGCTCAATATAATAATGCCGCTCAAAGTAAATGGTCTAAATCTCTTATTAGCAAATATAAAGATGATGTTTTGCTTGTTAATTTAATTCATAAAGATGAAATAGGAGAAGTAGTGAAGTTAAAATCAATTTATGGTGAAAGTAAACCTTTAAAGGTTAAATTTACTTCTTCTATTCGTCCTTATACTCTTTTTACTACTTTTCATTTTTCAAAAAATAAGATAAATTTTTTATTTGGAGATGAAGCAGATCATAAAGTAAAAACTCCAAGGTTTAAGGCTATTGAGGTAGAAATAATTTCTTGTAAAGAATAAAAGGTTTGATTTATTTTTTTTTATGTTTTTTCATAAAAAAACTTGACATGACTTTACTAAAGTGGTATAATTATATCGATTTAAAAAAATTTAAGGAGGGGAAGATGGCAGAAGTAAAAACAAACGAAAGAATGAAAGAAAATCAAGAAGTAACAAAAGAAGTGCAAAAAGCACAAGATAATTATGTTGATGAAAGAGTTAAAAAAATAACTCAAGAAGCGGTTGAAGCTATTAATTTGGTGGTAAAAGTAATTGATCTTCTTGATAAAAAAGAAAAAGATAAAGCAATTGAAGAAATTGCTAACATCTTAGGAAAACTTGAAGTATTAATTGCAAGAGATCCAAACTTACAACTTGTACCAGTTGATGTAAAAGAACAAGTTGTAGATTTTCCAGGCACTATAGATGATGTAGAAGCTGCAAAATCTGAAATTGTAGTTTTAATAAAATCTGGAGAAGTTCAAGTTGCAAGAGATATTATGCTTAATTTGGCAAGTGAATTGGATATTTATGTAACTGCTCTTCCAATTGGAACTTATCCAGTAGTATTAAAAGCTATTATTCCATTGATTGAACAAGAAAAGTTTGAAGAAGCTAAAAAACTTTTAGTAGAAGCTCTTGAAACTCTTGTTATTGAAAAAATTGTAATTCCTTTGCCAATTTTAAGAGCAGAAAGAGCAATTATTAGAGCGCATGAGCTTGCAAATAAAGAAAATCCAAATAAAGATGAATTAAAAGAATTGCTTGCGTATGCAAAAGAGCAATTGAAATTAGCAGAAGCGCTTGGATACGGAAAAGTAGAAATTAATTACAAAGATATTTATGAAGAAATTGAAAAACTTGAAAAAATTCTTGAAGGTGATGAATCTACAAAAGATATCTTTGCAACTCTTAAAGAAAAATTATCAGCTATTATGGCAGGATTTAATAAACCAAAAGCTCCAACTAAAATGCCAAAAGCGGAAAATAAGGAGTCTAAATAGGCTCCTTATTTTACTCCGTGAGTATGTAAAAACTCTTTTCTTGCTACAAGATTTTCTAAAATTCCAAAAAGTATCATAAAGTTTATAAAACTTGTTCCTCCATAACTTATAAGCGGTAACGGAACTCCTACTACTGGTGCCAAATTCATTGTCATTGCTATGTTTACGAATACGTATATAAAAATCATAATTGCTACTCCAATATACATTACTTTAGCAAAATAATCATCTTTTAGTTTTTGGGCTTTTTTTAGCAAATAAAAGATTAATACGAAATACAAAAAAATAAGAGTGGTTGCTCCAATAAATCCAAATCTTTCTACAAAGTATGCAAAAATAAAATCACTACTTGCAATCGGTAAAAACTTAAATTGAGTTTGAGTAGCTTCGTTTTTGCTTTTGCCGCTAATTCCTCCACTACCAATGGCTATTAAAGATTGTTTTACATGATAACTTGGTTTATTAATAAATTCTTCGATTCTTTTTTTTTGATAATCTTTAAGTGCATATTTGTAAAGAAGCGGAGCTGAAATAATTCCAAGTATACTTAAACTAATCCATATCTTTTTATCGACTCCTATAATAAATAAAACTCCAAATCCAACTATTAAAGTAATTAAAGCCGTTCCAAGATCTGGCTCTTTTGCTATTAAAAAAAATGGAATGATGATATAAAGAGTAAGTTTTAAAAACTCTTTGAAATTATAAACCGGTGTTGGAGGATTTTTATATATTAAGTAACCAAGCATTAAAAGTAAGGTAGTTTTCATGAATTCGCTTGGTTGAATGGTAAAATGAGTAAAAGGAATTTTTAGCCATCTTTTGGCACCTAAAATTTTTATTCCAAATAAATCTACCATTATTAGTAAAAAAATGTTAATCCAATAAAAAATTGGAATTAGCCATAGAAGTTTTCGCAAAGGAATAAAAAGAATAAAAATAAATACGCTAATTCCAATAAAAATATAAATAATTTCTTTTATAAAAAGTTTATGGGATATTTCATTAACTAAAATTAAACTAATTGTAATGAATGGAATAAGCAAAAAAAGGAGAAAGAAATCTATTTTTTTTATTGACATGGATTTTTAGTGTATTCTTCAAATAGTTTCTCCATTGTTTGAGATAGAGCCATAGAATTTTTATCCACAATTTTAAATAAATCGATAATTTCATCTTTTCTTTTAATACAGCTTTTATCTTTTGTACATTGAAGAGCTTCGTTTGTATATTTGTGAATCGCTGGATGGTATTTTGTTTTGATTTCTTTATACGGAGGAAGGCAACCAAGCTTATTAATTGTGTTTTCGTCGTTAAGCCATTGACCAAATTCGCATTGATTATGATCTATCATTGGAATTTCTTTTTCTTCTACTATTGCTTCGTATGCATTTAGTTTATATACAAGGTGCGCTATTTTTGCAAGATCTAAATACATTCTCGTTAATGCAAAATCAACATTTTTTCTATTTTCTAACGCTTTATCTCTAAAACTTAAAATAAATTCGTTTACTTGCTCTACGTCTTCTTTTGAAGTCATAGCCATTCGAGTGATTTTTTCGGCGTTAGTTTGAATGTCACTTGTTTCTTGTTGAAGAGTTTTAATTGTAATTGAAATTTCGCTTGTTGCTTTTTGAGTTCTTTCAGCAAGTTTTCTAATTTCATCTGCAACTACCGCAAACCCTCTTCCATGTTCTCCAGCTCTTGCGGCTTCAATTGCGGCATTTAACGCAAGCAGGTTTGTTTGATCGGCAATATCGGTAATTAATTCAACTATGTTTCCAATTTCGTCTGCTCTTTGAGAGAGCATATTAATAGCTTCATTTGTATCGTTAATGAATTCTATAAGTTCCATTAAAACGTTTGAGAGATTTTGAATTTTTTCGGCTGAGTGGTCAGCACCTTCGTATATTTCTTGAGATAATTCGTCTATTTTTAGCATAAATTCTCTGAGTTTAGTATTTAAAGAGTCTTTGATTTGAGTAAGCTGAGCTTTTGTTCCTCCGCCAAGTTTATTAAGAGTCATAAACATTTCGCTTCTTTTTTGTTCTCTTATTGCTGTTGAAATTGCTTTAATTGCTTCGTTTATTATCTCAGCCGTACTTCTAAGTCTTCCTTTATATCCTTCTAGAGCTATATCTCTATAGTCAATACCGTTTTTGGCGGCATTTACCGATTCTTTAATGTCTCTTTCGAAAGCTTCGAGTTGATCTAGCAAATCGTTTGTACTCCATGCGAAGTCGTAAAATTTAGAATCTTTTGGAATGTGAGTGATTCTTTTTTCAAAATTTCCTTCGCTTGCTGCTGTAATTACTTCTCTGATTTTTTGTAAGATCTTCTCATCTTGCGAATTATCTTTTGAAGAGGATTTAATGGCTCCAAAGATGCTAATGAGTGCACCTAATAAACTTAAAGCTGCATATAACCATTCAGAATTTAATCCGCTAATTATTGTTAATAATATGAATAATCCTGCTATTGTCCAAAATATTGTTTTAGAGTTCATCGATTAATCCTTTTTGAATTTTTATCATTATTTCGTTAAAACTCATGTTTAATTTTTGGGCGAGTTTATTAATTTCTTCTATTGCTGCTTCCATTCCGTTTGCCTCTTCAATGGATTTTAAATGTTTATATAGAGGCTCTATAATATCTTTAAACCCATCTCTTGGCTTTCTTCTTACTGAATAATATCCTATCATATTTCCGTTTGCATCATAAGTAGGAGATATATTTGCAAATACCCAATAATATCCTCCATCTTTTCTTAAGTTTTTAACAAATCCAAACCATTCTTTTCCATTTTCTATATGGTCATATAAAATTTTAAAAGCTGCTCTTGGCATATCGGGATGTCTTAAAATATTATGAGGTTTTCCAAGAAGTTCTTCTTCATCCCATCCACTAATTTTTATAAAAATTTTATTTCCATAAAGAATTCTGCTTTTTAAATCTGTTTTAGAAACTATAAAATCTTCTTCTTTTAAAAATACTTCTTTTTCTATTGGCGTTGTGTGTGGTTTTCTCATAAGCTCTCCTTTAATTTATAGGCGTCAATGCCTAATTTTGCTATTTTTTCTATTTCTTCAAATGAATTTGCTAAATATACCACTTTCGTATCTAGTAAATATTCGTTTACGATTTCTTGGAATTCTTTTGCTTTTTTATCTATATCGGTAAAAATATATTTTGCTTTAAGGTTTGAGACAAAAATTAATTCTTTGATTGTTGTAATTATAACACCATAAGGAATATTTTTTTCTTTACAAAAATTGAAAGTTTCTAAAGAAGAGTTAGAATAATCGAAAATTAAAGTGGAATTTGGAGGAGTATTTTTAATTTTTTCAATCGTTTTTACTTTATAAAATATTTCATTGCTAAATGGTGGCTCAAGAATTAGCATTACACTCCTTACAAATGTTTTTTCCGTTAATTTGTTTTATTTCATTTTTTGGATAAAATGTTTTACATTTATCGCACATTATTAAATCGTTTGAAGTTGAAGTTAAAGAGTTTTTTTTAAAAAAATAATAAATTATACCAATAATTATAATAAAAAAAATTAATTTAAACATCGCTTTCCTTTATAAAAACATAATTGCGATTGTTGTTTTGTATAATTTCAGCCTTTATACCTTCAAGTTCATTTTTTGCATTTGAGCCTTTGTATAAAAGTATTGTACCATTTTTTTTTAAAAAAGGTTTTGATAACTTAATTAAATCTTTTGTTTTCATAACAGCTCTACTTGTGATTAGATCTACTTTTTCAAGATTTGTTTGCTCTATTCTTTTGGGAACGATTTCTACATTGTTTAAATTTAGTAAAATTTTCATGTAATTTAGAAAGCTATATCTTTTTTTTAATGGCTCTACCAAATACCATTTGGTATTAGGCATGGCAATTGCTAAAATAAGTCCTGGAAATCCAGCTCCAGTTCCTATATCAATTGCGGTTTTTAAATTTTCTAATTCTAGAAATTGTAGCGGATATAGACTATCTTCTATTTGTTTTTTTATTTCTTCTTCGTTGTAATTTGTAAGTTTGTGAGTTTTGTTCCATTTTAAAAGATTTTTTGTAAAGGTTTCAAATTTTTTTTTCATAGCTTGTGTCCTAATTTTTCTTTTTTTGTTTTTAAATATTTTTCGTTATAGGGATTGGGATTTGTTTTTATGGGAATTCTTTCTAAAACTTTAATTTTTTTAAAAGCAAATTCTTTTCTTGGATTATTTGTAAGAAGTTTTATTTGTTTGATGTTAAAATCTTTTAAAATTTTTTCGACTATACTAAAATCTCTAAGGTCTGCTTCAAATCCAAGTTGATGGTTTGCTTCAACCGTATCGTATCCTTTATCTTGTAGAGCATAAGCGTTTACTTTA
>JAMORJ010000049.1 GCA_027063595.1 Nautiliaceae bacterium
TAAAAGCAAAAGTTAAAAAAGTTAAGCCAAATGGTTTAGTAATAGATATTGATTCTATTAGCGGTTTTGTTCCAAAAGAAGAAATTTTTTATAAAAAAATTGATCATAAGAAGTATTTTGACGAGGAAGACGAAATTGAAGTTATATTGATTGATGAAGATAGGCGAATTTTTTCCATTAAGAAAGTTTTACCTAATCCTTGGGAAGAGGTTAAGAATTTGACGCCAGGAGATAGAATAAAAGTAACGGTATCTCATATAACAGATTATGGAGCTTTTGTAGATCTTGGGAATGGCGTTGAGGGATTTTTGCACATAAGCGAAATTAATTGGGATGGTATAAATGATTTAACTTTAGGAGAGGAGATTGAAGTAGAAGTTGTTGAAATCAATCCGGAAGAAGAAAAGTTAAGAGTTTCAAGAAAAAATCTTTTAACAAAACCTGCAAGCGAATTTGCTAAAAAATATAACGTTGGAGATATTGTAGAAGGAGTTATTACTAAGTTTATTAATGTAGGAGCGTTTGTGGAAGTTGATGGTATAAGTGTTTTAATGCCAAATAAATTTGCTTCTTTTAAAAAAGGAGAAAAAGCAAGCGATATATTTAATATTGGAGATAAATTAACTTTTAAAGTAATTACGATTAATCCAGAAGAAAATAAAGTAATAGTTTCAAGAAAAGATGCAGTGCCTAATCCTTATGAAATATTTGCTAAAAATTATAAGGTGGGGGATGAGATTGAAGGAAAAGTAAAATATATTACCGATTTTGGTATGTTTATCGATCTTGGAGATATTGAAGCTTTAGTTAGAAAAGAAGATTATGAAAATTCTTATTCTATAGGAGATTCTTTTAGAGGAAAGATTATTGAAATCAATGGAGATAGAATTAAATTAGCAGAATGAAATTTGTTATTGCTCTTTTAACTTTATTAAATATTGCCATATTGGCATTTGTTTATGTTAAAATTTCAGCTCCAGATATAACTTTTAAAGAGCCAAAAATAAAACTTCTTCCAAAAAAGGAAGAAGTAAAGTTAAAAAAGCCGGTTGTTTATAATTTTCCGGCTAAAGTTTTATATATGAAGATAGATTTTAGAAATTATAAAAAAGTCGTAATTTATAAAGTAATTGTCAAAATTAAAGATAGATTTAGCGCTTTTAATGTTAAAACGATTTTGAATAATTATAATTTGCCATATACTTTGTTTGAGAATGGCAAAGAGATTATCGTATTTATTGTTTTTAGGAATTTAAAAGAGGCAAAGAAGATATTAAATCTTTTTAAAGAGTATAATTTCGATATAAAAATGACAAAACAAATAAAAAGGATTTAAATGAAAGTAGTAGTTTGTGATCCAATTCATCCAAAGGGGTTTGAAGTATTAAAAAAAGCAAGTGATATTGAAGTTGTTGATGCAAGTAAAACGCCAAAAGATGAACTTTTAAAAGTAATAGAAGATGCTGATGGAGTAATTACGAGAAGTCCAACACCGGTTGATGAGAAGTTTTTATCTCATGCAAAAAAGTTAAAAGCAATTGTTAGAGCAGGAGTTGGAGTAGATAATGTAGATATTGATGCTTGTAGTAAAAGAGGAATAATTGTTATGAACGTTCCAACTGCTAATACTTTAGCAGCAGTTGAACTTACAATGGCTCATATTCTTACTGCCGCAAGAAGTTTTACTAATGCCGTTTGGAATTTAAAAAAAGAGCGTGAATGGAATAGGGAAAAATGGCTTGGAATCGAGCTTTATGGCAAAAAGCTTGGAATTATTGGATTTGGTAATATTGGAAGTAGAGTAGGGGTTAGAGCAAAAGCTTTTGGAATGGAAGTGATTGCTTATGACCCATATATCGATCCAAGTAAAGCAACTGATCTTGGATGTAAATATACTACCGATTTTGATGAAATATTAAAATGCGATTTTATTACAATTCACACTCCAAAAACGCCAGAGACTATTAATATGATTACGAAAAAAGAAATTGAAAAAATGAAAGATGGCGTAGTTTTGATAAATTGCGCAAGAGGAGGACTTTATAACGAAAAAGACGTATTGGAGGGCTTAAAATCAGGAAAAATTAGATGGCTTGGTATAGACGTTTACGAAAAAGAACCTACTACTAATCATCCGTTTTTTGATGTGGAAAATACTTCCGTTACTCCTCATATTGGAGCAAATACTATCGAATCGCAAGAAAGAATTGCTATTCAAGCGGCTGAAGCCATTATTGAAGCTTTAAGAGGTAGTAGTTATCCAAATGCTTTGAATCTTCCAATAAATACGGCAAATACTCCTGAATGGGTTATAAAATACCTTGAGCTTTCTCAAAAAATGGGATATATTTTAAGTCAAATTATCAATGAGCCAATTAAAAAAGTAAAAATTTCTCTTAGTGGAGATATTTCTAAAGAAGATAAATCTGTTCTTACGTTTGCTCTTGTGGGACTTCTTAAAAATATTACCGACAATGTAAATTATGTAAATGCTGAATTTTTAGCAAAAGAGAAGGGAATTGACACTGAAATTATTAAAACAAAAAATGATACTTATAAAAATTTAGTTTCTATTAAAGTAATTACTGATAATGGAGAATATTCAATAAGCGGAACGATGCTTGAGACTCACCCAAGAGTAGTTGAGTTTAAAGGTTTTGATTTAGAATTTGAGCCAAAAGGAAAAATGATTTTCTTTAAAAATACCGACGTTCCTGGAGTTATTGGCGAAGTTGGAATGACTCTTGCAAAATATAATATTAATATAGCGGACTTTAGATTAGGTAGAAATCAAGAAGGTCAAGCAATGGCAGTAATTATTGTAGACGATAAAGTAAATGAAGATGTATTAAATGAACTTAGAAATTTAAAAGCTGCGCTTAGCGTTGCTTATGCAGAAATTTAAAGGAGGATAATATGGCTTATAGTATGAGTGATTTAAGAAAATATTTAAATATTGAGCTTGATGGAATTCCTTATAAAATTATCGAATATCATCATATTAAACCTGGAAAAGGTGCGGCGTTTGTTAGAACTAAATTAAAAAATTTAATTGATGGAAGAGTTATTGAAAAAACATTCCATGCAGGTGATAAAGCTGATGAACCAAATCTTGAAAGAAGAAAATATCAATATTCTTATAATGAAGGCGATATTTATTATTTTATGGATGCTGAAACTTTTGAGATGTTGCCTGTGGATGTAAAAGTATTTGAAGAATCTAAAGATTTTTTACTTGAAGGAATGGAAGTAGATATTTTATTTCATAACGGAAGGGTAATTGGAGTTGAGCTTCCAATGCAAGTAATTTTGGAGGTAGTGGAAACTCAGCCGGTTAGTAATAGAGATAGAAGTGGTGCTTGTAGAAAACCTGCTAAACTTGAAACTGGAGCGGTAGTAACGGTTCCTTGTCATATAGTAGAGGGTGATAAAATTAAGATTGATACAAGAACAGGGGAGTATTTAGAAAAGGTTAAATAAAATGTTGGAAGAAAAAGTTAGAAAAGTAATTAGAGATATACCGGATTTTCCAAAAAAAGGAATAATTTTTAAAGATATAACTACCCTTTTAAACAAAGGGGATCTTTTCTCCGAAGTTATTGATTATTTTGCTAAAAAATATAAAGATGTGGATTTTGTATGTGGAATTGAAAGTAGGGGCTTTATTTTTGGAAGTGCAATAGCTTATGCGATAAAAAAAGGATTTGTGCCGCTTAGGAAAAAAGGAAAGTTGCCTTATACTACCGTTAGTGAAAAATATGCGCTTGAATATGGGTTTGATGAAATTGAAATGCACATAGATGCTTTTGGAGATGTTAAAAATCCAAAAGTTTTGTTGGTAGATGATTTGATAGCTACGGGTGGTACGGCCGAAGCTGGAGTAAAACTTATTCAAAAAGTTGGCGGAAAAGTTGTAGCGGCAGCTTTTTTAATTGAATTAACATTTCTTGATGGAGCTAAAAAAATTAGAGAGCTTGGAATAGAAGTTGATAGTTTAGTTAAATATTAGGAGAAGATATGTATATGCCAAAGCCTATTTTTGATCCTGATGAAAGAGGGCATTTTGGAAAATTTGGAGGAAGATTTGTTCCTGAAACTTTAATGCCAATATTAATAGAGCTTGAAGAATTTTATAAAAGCGTTCGTTTTGATAAAGAGTTTTGGAAAGAAATGGATTATTATTATAAAGAATATATTGGACGCCCAACAGGCCTTTATTTTGCTCCGAATTTAAGCAAAGAATTAAACGCAAAAATTTATTTAAAAAGAGAAGATTTAAACCATACAGGAGCTCATAAAGTAAACAATACTATTGGTCAGGTGCTTCTAGCCAAAAAAATGGGCAAAAAAAGAGTAATAGCTGAAACTGGAGCTGGACAGCATGGAGTAGCTACCGCAACGGCTGCTGCGCTTCTTGGACTTGAGTGTGAGATTTTTATGGGAGAGAAGGATGTAAAAAGGCAAGAGCTTAACGTATTTAGAATGAAACTTTTAGGAGCTAAAGTTCATCCTGTAAAAAGCGGTAGTAGAACTCTTAAAGATGCAATGAACGAAGCGATTAGATATTGGGTAACGAATGCAAGAGATACTTTTTACGTAATTGGAACTGTTGCTGGACCTCATCCTTATCCTATGATGGTTAGAGATTTTCAGGCAATTATTGGGTATGAGGCAAAGGCGCAAATTTTAAAAAAAGAAAATAGATTGCCAGATTATGTAATTGCTTGTATTGGTGGTGGAAGTAACGCAATGGGGATTTTTTCTCATTTTCTTGAAGAAAATGTCCAATGTATCGGAATTGAAGCTGGAGGGCTTGGAATTGAGAGTGGTAAACATGGGGCAAGTCTTAATGCCGGAAGTCCAGGAGTATTACATGGTCAAATGAGTTATTTGCTTCAAGATGAGGATGGACAAATACTTGAGGCTCATAGTATTAGTGCTGGATTAGATTATCCTGGTATTGGACCTGAGCATGCGTTTCATTTTGAAAAAGGTAATGTAAAATACGATTATATAACCGATAAAGAAGCTCTTGAAGCGTTTGTGTGGCTTTCTCAAAAAGAAGGTATAATTCCAGCTTTTGAATCTTCTCATGCTGTGGCTTATTTAAAGAAAATTCCCGATATTGAAGGAAAAATAGTTATAGTAAATCTCTCTGGAAGAGGAGATAAAGATATGATTCAAGCAAAAAATTTATTGGATATGTAAATGAAAAAATATATTTTATTGTTTTTTTGTTTGACAGTTTTTTTATATGGTTTTGATTTAGAATCTATTAGAGAGTTTTTTAGCGAAGATAATTTAATAGAGCTTTTAAAGAAATATGGTTATGTAATCTTATTTTTTTGGTCGATAATGGAAGGTGAAACCGGTCTTGTAATGGCTGGTGTATTGTCTCATACCGGAGATATGAATTTATGGTTGTCGATTTTGGTAGCAGCTATTGGAGGATTTATAGGAGATCAAATTTATTTTTATATTGGAAGGTTAAATAAAAATTGGTTACATAGAGAATTAAAAGCTCATAGACGAAAATTTGCAAAAGTTAGATTGCTTCTTAGAAAATATGGAGCTGGAATTATTTTTGTTCAGCGTTTTATGTATGGAATGAGAACCATTATTCCTATGGCGATAGGCGCAAGTGGGTATGATCCTAAAAAATTTGCCATAATTAATTTTGTTTCTGCTTTTATTTGGGCAAGTATTACTATTATTCCAAGTTATATTTTTGGAGAAGAGATTTTAAATATTTTAAAATGGGCAAAAGAACATTGGTATTTAGCTGGAGCTATAATTTTAGTAGTTATAAGTTTTCTTTGGTATTTAGATAAAAAAATGGAAAAAGGATAAAAGATGGAGTTTGTAAAAGGAAAAGGGCAAGTTAAAGCCGAAATTGTAGTAAATGGAGCTAAAAAATTTGAAGAATATGGATTTAATGGGAAAGATGGAGAAATTTTAGTTTTACCTGAAAAGAAAAAAATTTATGTAGGAATTGAGAAAATAGATAGCGAAAATTTAAAAACAGCTACTTCTCAAATTATAAGATCTCTTAAGAAATATAAGTTTGAAAGCGTAGAAATAACTCCTATAAATACCAAAAATGAAGATTTGCTTGAGAGCTTTTTTATGGGATTTATTTTGGGAGATTATGAATTTGACAAATATAAAAGCGAAAAAGCCAAACATCCTATTAAAAAAATAGCTATTAATTCAAAAAGAAATTTTGAAGAAATTATCAAAAAAGCTGTTATTAAAGCTAATGCGATTAATTTTGTAAGAGACATTGTAAATTCAATGCCTGATGAAATGACGCCGGCTCGTGTTGCGGCAATAGCCGAAGATTTAGCAAAAGAAAATAATCTTGAATGTAGAGTGTATGATGAAAATTATTTATTGGAAAACGGATATAACGCATTTTATTCGGTTGCTAAAGCTTCGGCTCATCCTCCAAGACTTGTACATTTAGCTTATAAACCTAAAAATGCGAAAAAGAGAGTTATTTTGGTTGGAAAAGGGCTTTGTTACGATAGCGGAGGACTTAGTCTTAAGCCAAGCGATTATATGGTTACTATGAAATCTGATAAATCTGGAGCTATTACGGCTCTTGGAATTATAAAAGCTGTAAGTGAATTGGGAATTGATATAGAAGTTCACGCAATTTTGGGACTTGCTGAAAACATGATAGGGGGAAATGCGTATAAGCCTGATGATGTGTTAAAAGCAAAGAATGGAAAAACTATAGAAGTTAGAAATACTGATGCAGAAGGTAGATTAGTTTTAGCCGATTGTTTGTGTTATGCACAAGAAAATATTAAAGATATTGATTATATTTTTGATTTGGCAACTTTAACTGGTGCTTGCGTAGTAGGACTTGGAGAATATACGGCTGGAGTTATGGGATTTAATAAAGATATTATCGATAAGATATTAGAGGCTGGAAATGACAGAGGAGAGCATTTTGCATATCTTCCGTTTAATAAATATCTTCCAAAACTTTTGAAAAGTAATGTAGCGGATATTTGTAATATTGCTTCAAGCAGATATGGAGGAGCGTTAACGGCTGGATTGTTTTTGAGTGAGTTTATTGAAAAAGAAAATAAAGAGAAATGGGTTCATTTAGATATAGCTGGACCTGCTTTTGTAGAGAAAGAATGGGGATATAATCCGTTTGGAGCAAGTGGATTTGGAGTTGATAGTTTAGTAAAATTAATTGAAGGATTAAAATGAAAGTAGGAATTGTTGGTTTGCCAATTTATAAAAAATATGTTACTTTTTTGGATTCTGCAAAAAATGAGCCCATCAGATAAACTGTGTAAACAATAAACCTCATACTTAAACCTTAAATGTATTTTACTAAAATATCCTGGAAATATATCACAAGTTGTGGATAAATTTCCGACCAGTTTCTGATTCTAGAGCTTTTCCATTTTTCCATCACCTCCTGTGTTGAAGTAAAAAGGACTTTAAAGGCTGCTTCTTTTGAAGGGAAAGAGCCTTTTTGCTTTGTTTTTCTTTTTATGATAGAATTTAGAGATTCTATCGGATTAGTGGTATATATGAGC
>JAMORJ010000050.1 GCA_027063595.1 Nautiliaceae bacterium
GAAAAATAGAAAAATTAAAAGAAGAAATAGAAAAAGGAATGAAGATATTAAACGAAACTTTTGTAACGCCTAATAAACAAATTAATGCGTTACTTGAAGAGATGGAAGAAGAAAAAATTCAAAGTAAGATGGAACTTAGGAAAATAGCGGCTCGTCATACTTTTAATAAAGAAAAACTTTTAAAACTCGTGCCTGAATTTAAAGAACTTAGCGATGAAGCGATTGAACAAATTTTAATTGAGAGTAGATATCATCATTATATTGAAAAACAAAAAGCTCAGATTGATAAAATGAAAGAAATGTTAAGCGTAAAAATTCCTGAAGATTTTGAATATAAAAATATTCCTGGACTTAGCAGAGAAATTGTAGAGAAGCTTGAAAAATATCGCCCAGTTACCTTATTTCAAGCAAGCGAAATAAGTGGAGTAACTCCTGCGGCTATTGATATTTTGCATATGTATATCAAAATGAGAGAAAAAAAAGGAAAATAGATGCTTTATATTTATGTTTATACTGGGGGTAAAGATAGAAATAGAAAAGAACTTAGCGAAGTTATTGAAAAAGTAAAAGATATTAAGGAAGAATTTATTTTTGTAGTAAATGATCTTCAAAGTATTGCTTATTTAAAAGAAAGAGGTTTTAAGGCTTTAAATATTGATTCGATTGAAGATCTTTTTAACTTACTTGCTCCTGAAGATACAATATATTTGTGTACGCCAGAAGATAAGACTATTGTGCTTGGTAGTTTTAAAAACGCAAAGGAGATATGTTGAGAGAAGAATTTAATTTTTGGAAATTTATGTTTTTTGTATTTGTAGGATTTTTGATTTTAACTGCTATTGTAATTGGGGTTCCTTATCTTTTAGTGAAGTAATTTCAAAACAAAATTTGCTGCCTTTTCCTTTTTCGCTTTCTATTTGAAGTTTTAAGTTGTGAAGTTTTAGAATGTGTTCTACTATTGCTAGCCCAAGTCCTAAAGAATTATCCCAATCGTTCTTGGCAATTCTATAAAATTTTTCTGTTATAAAATCTATTTCTTTTTCATCAATTCCTTTTCCTTTGTCTATTACGCATATTTTTTCTTTTGTTATTTTTACTATGACCTTGTCTTTAGAGTATTTAAGAGCGTTTGATATTAGATTGTTTAATACGATTTCTATTAAATTTTTATCTCCGTAAATTTTAACTTCCTCTCCTACAACTTCTACTCTTTCGCTTAACGATTCTGCGATGTTTTTTGCAGTGGTAAATAAGTTAAAATTTGAAAATTTTGGTTTTAATTTTTTGTTTTCAAGTTTGGTAATTAGATATAATCTATCGATTAGCTCAGATAGGCGAGTAGTGTTTTTATGTATTTTTTTTAAAAATTTAAGTTTTGTGTTTTCATCTAAAGTTGAATTTAAAATGGTTTCGATGTATCCATTAATGATTGAGATTGGATTTTTAAATTCGTGAGAAATAGCCGAAA
Source organism: Nautiliaceae bacterium (assembly GCA_027063595.1). Lineage (GTDB taxonomy): Bacteria > Campylobacterota > Campylobacteria > Campylobacterales > Nautiliaceae > Caminibacter. Next base: position 1,469 of record JAMORJ010000050.1, read on the forward strand.
TAATTTCATCTTTGAAATTATTCATTATTTTTAGTTTTTTGTTTTCTTTTTTTAATTTATTTAATTCTTTTTTTAGGTTTTCGATTTTTTCTATCTCTTTTTTACATAAAAACTTCTTCAAAATTTCTCCTATTTTAGTTTATAGCCTATGCCTCTTATTGATTCTAATAAATTAGTTTTATGATTTAGACGGCTAACAGCTACATTTACGCTTTTTTCGCTAATATTTAAAATTTCTGCGATTTCCGATTTTGAAAAAATTTTGTTTGGGTTTTCAAAAAAATGTTTTAATAAGATAAATTCGCTATTTGTAAGGAAAATTTGATTATCTTTAATAAATAAAGTGTGGTTTTGTAAATTTAATTTTGAATTTTTATATGAAATGATATTAAGTTCTTTTTTGTTTCTTTTTAAAACCGCTTTTACTCTTGCTATTAGTTCTTTCATTGAAAAAGGTTTTGTAATGTAATCATCCGCTCCGGCTTCAAATCCTTCAAGTATGTTTTCTTCTGAGTTTTTTGCCGTAAGGAAAATAACCGGAATTTCATATCCTTTTTCTTTTAATTTTTTTATTAGTTTAACTCCTTCTATTCCAGGTAGATTTCTATCAACTATTAATAAATCCGGATTTTCTTCTTCTAAAAATTCTTCGATTTTTTTTGTATTTAAAAATCCAACTACTTCAAACCCTTCTTGTTCTAAATTAAATTCAAGAAGTTCAAGTAGGTCTTCTTCATCTTCGATTATTGTAATTAACATTTTTTTCCTTTAAATGTCTATACCTTCTTTTGCAAAAAGCATGTATTTTGCGATTGTTTTAATACTATCGCTAATTCTTTCAAGTCTTTTTGCAATATTTAAAATATTTAAAATTTCGTCTATATTATCTATTTCTTTAACTTCCAAAACCAAATCTTTATAAATTTCGTCGGCTATTTTTTCATAACTTATTATCGTTGAATAAGCATCTTCGATGTTTTCGCTTTTGATTGCAAGTTTTAAAGTAGTAATTGAACTTAAAGCATTTTGATATAAAGCATCTATTTTATCATTTTGAAAATTATATTTTTTTATAAAACTTTTTACGGATTTTTTGATTTTTGAGAGAAAAGATGTAATTTTTAAGTAAGCTATAGTTTGTCTTAAGAATTCTCCTTGAGGATGATAAAGTGCTAAAATTTTGATTATTTCGTTATCAAACTCTTTTAAATCGATTAAAAAAAATTCATCCGTTAAATCTTTTTTTTGAAGACTTTCTTCTATTGCGCTTATGTATGAGTAGAATTTTTCGTTTAATTCATTGATTTTGTGTTCTATTAACATATTATTCCTTTTTTTTATTAATTATAACACAAAAAATTTTTGGCATTTGTTAGCGTTTTGTTATTTTTATTTTTTATAATTTTACAAATTAAATAAAGGAGATAAAATGAAAAAAATAATAGCTGGATTGGCTTTGGCGGTTGTGTCTTCTTTTGGATGGAGTGTAAATGGAACTGGTGCTACTTTCCCATATCCTGTATATAAACAATGGATAAAAGGATTTTACGATTCAACAGGAAATAAAGTAAATTATACGGGAACGGGAAGCGGAACTGGAATTAAAGAAGTGGCTTTAAGACATGTAGATTTTGGGGGAAGCGATAAACCTTTAAGTCCAAAAACACTTAAGAAAGCAAAACTTTATCAATTTCCAACTGTGGTTGGGGGAATTGCTTTAGCTTATAACATTCCAGGAGTAAACAATTTAAAATTAAGTGAAGCGGCGATTGAAGGAATAGTGCTTGGAACGATTCAGTATTGGGATAATCCAATAATTGCAAAATATAATCCAAACGAAAAACTTCCTCATAAAAAAATAATTTTTGTTCATAGAAGCGATAAATCTGGAACTACTTTTAATTTTACTTATTATCTAAGCAAAATGAGTAATGTTTGGAGAAAACATTATGGTGCAAGGAAACTTATTAATTGGCCAACTGATGAGCAAGGAAGAGGCATTGCTGGGAAAGGAAATTTTGGCGTTAGTGCTGCTATTAAGACAAATAATTATTCTATAGGTTATGTAGATTATGCCGATGCTCTAAAAAATAATTTAAAAATGGCTACTATTCAAGGAAGAGATAAAAAATTTTATGCTCCAACTCCTGAAAATTTCGAAGAAGGTGCGGCTCATGCCGGGTTTGATCCAAAAAGAGACTTTTTTAAAGTTATTGCTTATCCAAAAAAAGGTTATCCTATAATAGCGGCTACGTTTATTTTGCTTCCAAAAGAAAAAACTGATACGAATAAAAAAGTTACAACGTTTTTTAATTATGCATACGATCATGATGAAGTTGCTAAAAAACTTGGATATGTTCCGCTTCCAAGTAACGTAAAAGCGATGGTTAGATCTTATTGGAAAGATCATGATATAAAGCCTCAAAATTAGATTGGGGCTTTTAATCCTTTTTGATTTTTTTATATAATTTTAAAAACCATAAAAGGAATTTAATGGAAACTTTTTTTAAGCGTTTGTCTTCTCTAAGTGCTACTACTATTCTTCTAATTCTCACTAGTATTTTTATTGTTTTATTTATAGAAGCAAAACCTGCTATTAAAGAATATGGTCTTAAATTTTTAATAGATCCAAGATGGGGAGTTGTAATAAGCAATACTCAAAATGATAAATTAAAAAACAATGAAACTGTTGAAAAATCTTCTTTTGAAGATAAAGATGATTTAGATGATGATCTTGAAGATGACGATATAGCAATAGAAGACGAAGATGCTTTAGCGGCAGCCGGAGTTACTGCTTCTACTGATACTAAAGTTATTTACGGAGGACTTATTCCCATTGTTGGAACGATACTTTCAACTTTAATAGCAATGATTTTTGCTGTTCCTATTGCAATGGGAATAGCAATATTTTTAGCCGAAATAGCTCCTCCGAAAATAGCAAAACCAGTAGGGATTGCAATAGAACTTTTAGCAGCGATTCCAAGTATTATTTACGGAATGTGGGGGCTTTTTTATTTTGGTCCTTTTATAAGTAAAATTTTTGGAGGCGGAAGCGTTAGTTTGCTTGTAGCTGGTCTTGTGCTTGGAATTATGATTATTCCTTTTATGGCGAGTTTAACAAGAGATAGTATGAAAACTACTCCTGATGTATTAAAAGAGTCGGCTTATGCAATAGGGGCTACTAAATTTGAGGTAATAAAGGATGTAATTTTTCCATATGCAAAAACCGGAATTATTGGTAGTATGATTTTAGCTCTTGGTCGTGCGCTTGGAGAGACTATGGCAGTTGCTTTTGTAATAGGAGGAGTGTTTAAATTGCCTAGTAAATTAACTGATCCAACTGTTTCAATTCCTGTTGTTCTTGCAAATAATTTTGCTGAAAGTAGCGGAATGAGTTTGGCGGCTTTATTTTATTTAGCGTTAATTTTGTTTGTTATTTCTTTTGTGGTAATTACTTTTGCTAAATTTTATTTTTTAGGAGATAATAAATGAGACTTTTAGTAAATAAAGTGGTTTTGGCTCTCTCTACTCTTGCGGCGATTTTAGGACTTATTTTTTTGTTTTGGATTTTGATAACGCTTACGATTAAAGGAATAAATGCGATAAGTTTGCATATTTTTACTAACGATTTGGTAAATAACGGGCTTAGAAATCTTTTTGTGGGACAATTTATTTTAGCTTTTATTGCTGTTTTAATAGGAGTTCCAATTGGTCTTATTGCAGGAATTTATTTACAAGAATATTCTTTTAATAATAAATATGCAAAGTTTATAAGAAATTTAAGTGATGTTATGATGTCGGCTCCAAGTATAGTAATAGGGACTTTTGTTTATGCGATTTTGGTAAATCCGGTTGGACATATGAACGGATGGGCTGGTGCTATTGCTCTTGCGATTATAATGCTTCCAATAATTGTAAGAACTACTGATGATATGTTAGGACTTGTACCAAAAGAATTAAGAGAGGCGGGAGTTGCAATTGGTGCTCCAAAATATAAAGTAATTTTTGATATTATTTTAAAAGCGGCAAAAGTTGGAATTATGACAGGTTTTTTGCTTGCTTTTGCAAGAATTATTGGAGAGACGGCACCACTTCTTTTTACAAGTGGAAATAACGAATATTTTACTTTAGATTTAAATCATGAATTTCCGAGTTTAACGGTTGCAATTTATAATCTTGCTACTATGCCAGATAAACATCTTGTGGATATTGCGTGGGCTGGAGCGTTTATTTTGACGATATTTGTACTAATTATTAATTTAATTGGTAGATATCTTATAAAAGATAAAGGATGATTATGGATAAAGTAATGGATATAAAAAATTTTTCTTTTACGTATGCTGGGGCAAATAAGCCTTCGTTAAAAAATATAAATATGCCAATTTATGAAAAGAAAGTAACTGCTCTTATTGGACCAAGTGGTTGTGGAAAATCGACTCTTCTTAGAAGTCTTAATAGAATTCATGATTTGTATCCTGGAAATAAATATGAAGGGGAAATTTTACTTAAAAATTTAGAAACCGGAGAATTTGAAAATATTTTAGAATATAAAAAAGAAAATGAATTAATCAATCTTCGTCAAAGAGTTGGAATGATTTTTCAAAAACCAACGCCTTTTCCTATGAGTATTTACGACAATATTGCTTATGGTCTTAGACTTCAAGGCAAAAAAAATAAAGCTGAACTTGATGAAAAAGTAGAAGAAGCTTTAAAGGGTGCAGCTTTATGGGATGAGGTAAAGGATAGATTAAAAGATGATGCAAGAGGATTAAGCGGAGGACAGCAACAGCGTTTGTGTATAGCAAGAGCAATTGCGGTTGAGCCGGAAGTATTACTTATGGACGAACCAACAAGTGCCCTTGATCCAATTTCTACTATCGCGATTGAAGAATTAGTAACGAAATTAAAAGATAAAGTAACTATTGTAATAGTAACTCATAATATGCAACAAGCAAGTAGAGTAAGCGATTATACAGCTTATATGTATTTAGGGGAACTTGTAGAATTTGGTCCTACCGAGCAAATTTTCTTAAATCCTCAAAAAAAACATACCGCAGATTATATTGCGGGGAAATTCGGATAATTTTTTTCTTGTTTTTTTTCAAAAGAAAAAGTGTCAGGCTAAATAAAGTAAACTATGATTTTATTTAGTCAGTGATTTAAGTATTTAATAAATTTTAATGTTTGTTATAATTTTGGAAAAAAGGGAATTTATGAAAATAGTTTTTATGGGAAGTCCTGATTATGCGGTGAAAATTTTAGATAATTTAAATAAATTTTTTGAAATCGTGGCTATTTATACTCAACCAGATAAACCAGTAGGAAGAAAAAAAATTTTAACTCCAACTCCGGTTAAAAAATATGCGATTGAAAATAATTTAAAAGTGTTTACTCCAACTACTTTAAAAGGAGAAAACGTAGGTAGGTTTAATCCAGATTTTATAGTAGTAGCAGCTTATGGGCTTTTATTGCCAAAAGAAGTTTTAGAAGTTGCGCCTTGTATTAATCTTCATGCATCTCTTCTTCCAAAGTATAGAGGAGCAAGCCCAATTCAAAGTGCTATTTTAAATGGAGATAAATATACGGGAGTTACTTCTATGCTTATGGATGAAGGACTAGATACGGGCGATATTTTAACTTGGGATTATACTGATGTTGGGAATAAAACAAGTATTGATCTTTTTGAAGAATTGGCCGAGATTGCAAGTAATCAAATAATTTATACCATAAATAATTTTTCTTCTATTACGCCTTTAAAACAAAATGATATTTTGGCTACATATTCTCCTAAAATAAAAAAAGAAGATGGGTATGTAGATTTTCAAGATGCTTTAATAATGGATAGAAAATATAGAGCCTTTAAACCTTGGCCTGGAATATTTTGTGATAAATTTAAAATTAATGAAATGGAACTTTTAGATACAAATAGTGAAAATGAAAAAGGAAAAATTTTAAAAATAGATGATGGGGTTGTGGTTGGTTGTAAAAAAGGAAGGGTTAAATTAATTAAAGTTCAAGTGCCTGGTAAAAAAAAAGTTAGAGCAGTTG
>JAMORJ010000051.1 GCA_027063595.1 Nautiliaceae bacterium
AATAAATTTTACTATTTTCAAGGATATGATATTAGATATGTTCCCGGATGGGATTGTCATGGTCTTCCAATTGAACAACAGGTTGAAAAAAAAATAGGAAGAGAAAAAAAACAAACTTTACCAAAAAAGAAAATTAGAGAACTTTGTAGGGAGCATGCGGCTAAATTTATAGAAATTCAAAAAGAAGAATTTCAAAGCCTTGGAGTTATAGGGGATTGGGAAAATCCTTATAAAACAATGGATTTTGAATTTGAAGCAAATATTTATAAAGCATTAGCCGAAATTGCAAAAAAAGGGCTTTTAGTTGAGAGAAGCAAGCCCGTATTTTGGTGTATGCATGATGAGACGGCTCTTGCTGAGGCTGAAGTTGAATATGAAGATAAAGAGGATTATTCTATTTATGTAGCTTTCCCTTTAACTGATGAGGCTAATAAAAAATTAGGTATTGAAAATGCAAAAATAATTATTTGGACTACTACTCCTTGGACTCTTCCTGCGAATATGGGAATTGCTTTAAATCCAGAAACTAAGTATGTATTAACAAGTGATAATTTTATAGTGGCTAAGCCTTTATTTGATAGATTAAAAGAAGAAGAGGTTATTAAAGGAGATATTGTTAAAGAATTTGATTCAAAAGAATTGGAAAATTTAAAAGCGATTAATCCTTTAAATAATAGAGAAAGTTTAATTTTGCTTGGAGAACATGTTACGATGGATGGGGGAACTGGATGTGTTCATACCGCTCCAGGACATGGTGAAGAAGATTATAGGGTTTGGTTAAAATACGGATTTTCAGAAATTTTGCAACCTGTAGGGGTTGATGGAAGATATACTAAAGAAATTGAAGGACTTTTAGGAGAGGAATTTGTTGGAATGCATATTTTTGATGCAAATTCTAAAATTTTGGAAAAACTAGGGAATAACTTGATAAAAGCTACTAAATTTACTCATAGTTATCCTCATTGTTGGAGATGTCATAATCCAGTAATTTTTAGAGCTACTAAACAATTTTTTATTGCAATGGATAAAGATTATGAAGGGGATACTTTAAGAAATAGGGCTTTAAAAGAGATAGAAAATGTTGAATTTACTCCAAGTAGCGGAAAAAATAGGCTCTCTTCAATGATTAGCAATAGACCTGATTGGTGTGTAAGTCGTCAAAGAGATTGGGGAGTTCCTATTGCATTTTTTAGAAATAAAGAAACTGGAGAGCTTATAATCGATGATGAAATAATTGAAAATATTTATGAAATCTTCAAAAAAGAAGGAGCTGATGCTTGGTATGAAAAAAGTATAGAAGAGCTTTTACCTGATAGTAAAAAACATTTAGCAAATAATTTAGAAAAAGTAAATGATATTTTAGACGTTTGGTTTGATAGTGGTTCTACTTGGTTTGCGGTGCTTAAAAATGGAAAATATGATGCAGGCGAATATCCAGCGAGCATGTATCTTGAAGGAAGCGATCAGCATAGAGGTTGGTTCCAATCTTCGTTATTGGTTTCAACGGCAATAGAAAAAAAAGCTCCTTATAAATCTATTCTCACCCATGGATTTACAGTGGATGAAAAGGGTGAGAAAATGAGTAAATCAAAAGGAAATGTAGTAGCTCCTCAAGAAGTTTCTAAGAAATTTGGAACGGAAATTCTTAGACTTTGGGTTGCAACAAGCGATTATACTGGTGATATTAAAATTAGCGATAATATTTTAAAACAAGTAGCTGAGCAATATAGGAAAATTAGAAATACAGTTAGATTTTTATTGGCTAATGTAAGCGACTTAGAAGAAGTTAAACTCGATAATCCAAGTATGATTGATAAATGGATTTTAGCAAGGACTAAAGAAGTATTTGATGAGGTAGTTTATAATTTTAATAAATATGATTTTGCAAAAGCAATGCATATTCTAAATAATTTTATTGTAATTGAGCTTAGCGCAATTTATTTGGATGTGTGTAAAGATAGATTGTATTGTGAAGCTAAAGATTCTCCAAAAAGAAGAAATTCTCAAAGTACAATGGCAATTATTTTAAAAGAGTTTTTACCTTTAATTGCTCCTGTATTAACTTATACAGCAGACGAAGCGGTAGAGCATTTGAATGAGGTTTTAAAAGAAGGAGAAGATATTTTTGATTTTGTGTATACTCCTTTGGTTGCTATTGAAAATCCAATTGATGAAGAAATTTTAGAAATTAGAAGAAAATTTTATGAAATAGTTGATAGATTGAAAAAAGAAAAAATAATAAAAGATACTCTTGAACTTGCTCTTGAGACTAACTATGATAAACTTTTGGTAGATGAGATGGCTGAATTCTTTAATGTAAGTATGATTAAGGATAAAATTGAAGGAGAGAGTATAGAGAAGTTTCATGTAGGAGAAGATGAAAGATTTGTAATTGAGATTAAACGTTCGCCTTTACATAAATGTCCAAGATGTTGGAGATATTTAGCAAAAGAAAATGAGCTTTGTGATAGATGTAAGAAGGTGGTAAATGGATAAGCCTATTCCTCTTTGGCTTGTTTTTTTAACGGCGTTTTTATTGGTTTTTGTTAGTTTTTTAATTTATTTATGGTTAAAAAATATTAATATAAAGGATAAAAAGTGATAACATTAAAAGAAGCGCTTTCTTTGCCAAAAGAAGAATTAAAAGAAATTAAAAAAGAAATTAATCAAAAAGTTAAAGAAGCAAAACTTTATGGGTATATTGAAGAATTTTTGGGTACAGACTTAAGTGAATTTGGAGATGGAGTTCCTATCGCAATAAAAGATAATATAAACGTTAGAGGATGGGAAATTACTTGTTCTTCTAAAATTCTTCAAGGGTATGTAGCTCCTTATAATGCTACTGTAATAGAAAAAATGCTTAAAGCCGGTTTATCTCCTTTTGGTAGAACTAATATGGATGAATTTGCAATGGGAAGTTCTACCGAAACGAGTCAATATGGAAAAACGCATAATCCTTATGATAAATCAAGGGTTCCTGGAGGAAGCAGCGGTGGAAGTGCAGCCGTAGTTGGAGGAGGTTTGGCAATTGCCGCTCTTGGAAGTGATACAGGTGGTAGTATTCGTCAGCCAGCGGCATTTTGTGGGTGTGTTGGTATGAAACCGACATATGGAAGAGTTAGTAGATATGGGCTTGTTGCTTTTTCAAGTTCTCTTGATCAAATAGGACCGATTACTCAAAATGTAGAAGATGCCGCTATTCTTTATAATATAATAGCTGGATATGATGATAAAGATTCTACTTCAGCTCCTGTAGAAAATAAAAAAATCGAAATAAATGATAAAAGAAAACTTAAGATTGCTGTTATCGATAATTATATTGATGAAGCTGATAATGAAATTAAAAAAGCGATTTTAGATATTGTTAAAGAACTTGAAAAAGAAGGTCATAATATAATTCATAAAAATTTAATAAATTCAAAAGTTGATGTTGCTACTTATTATGTAGTGGCTACGGCTGAGGCTAGTAGTAATTTAGCAAGATTTGATGGAATGAGATATGGAAAAAGAATTGAAGGAAAAGATTTAAAAGAAACTTATAAGTTAACAAGAGCTCAATTCGGAGAAGAGGTAAAAAGAAGAATCTTGCTTGGAACTTTTGTTCTCTCAAGCGGTTATTACGATGCTTATTATATAAAAGCTCAAAAAGTAAGACATGTTATTAAAAATGAATTTGATAAAATTTTTGAAGAAGCCGATTTAATTTTAACTCCTGTAACTCCAACAACAGCATTTGAGTTTGGAAGTAAAAAAGATCCGCTTGAAATGTATTTAAGCGATATTTATACTATTAGCGTGAATCTTGCCGGAAATCCTGCTATTTCTCTTCCAATTGGCAAAGATTCTAAAAATTTACCAATAGGGCTTCAACTTATTGCAAAACATTTTGATGAGCAAACACTTTTTGATGGAGCAAAAATTGTTGAAAATATTGTAAAGGAAGAAAAATGAGAATTAAATATAAAGCATTGACATTTGAAGATGTATTGCTTGTTCCTAAATATTCGGAAGTTTTACCAAAAGAAGTGGATGTTTCTACAAGATTTACTAGGAATGTAACTTTGAATATTCCAATTGTTTCTGCTGCAATGGATACAGTAACGGAATCAAAAGCTGCTATTGCTTTGGCAAGATTAGGAGGAATTGGGGTAATTCATAAAAATATGGATATTGAAACTCAGGCAAAAGAAGTTGAAAAAGTTAAAAAGAGTGAAAGTGGAGTAATAATTGATCCTATAAAAATATTTCCTGATGATACTTTGGCAAAAGCTGAAGAATTAATGGCCACTTATAAAATTTCTGGAGTTCCAGTTGTCGATAAAAATGGAAAACTTATAGGAATTCTTACGAATAGGGATTTGAGGTTTGAAAAAGATTATTCAAAAAAAGTAAAAGAAGTTATGACGAAAATGCCTCTTATAACGGCAAAAGAAGGTATTACTCTTGAAGAAGCCGAGGAAATCCTTCATAAAAATAAAATAGAAAAATTGCCAATAATTGATGAAAATGGATATTTAAAAGGATTAATTACAATTAAAGATATTCAAAAGAAAAAAGAATATCCTAATGCAAATAAAGATAAGTTTGGAAGACTTAGAGTAGCCGCTGCTATTGGAGTTGGAAATGGTATTGAAAGGGCTGCGGCTTTAGTAGGTGCTGGAGTTGATGTTATTGTAATTGATTCAGCACATGGACATTCAAAAGGAATTATAGATTTAGTAAAAGCTGTAAAAGAAAGATTTGATGTAGATGTCGTAGCGGGAAATGTAGCTACTGCTGAAGCTACTAGAGATTTGATCAAAGCCGGAGCTGATGCTGTAAAAGTAGGAATTGGACCAGGAAGTATTTGTACTACTAGAATCGTGGCTGGTGTTGGGGTGCCGCAAATTAGTGCTATCGATGAATGTGCAAGGGAAGCTAAAAAATATGATGTGCCTGTTATTGCCGATGGAGGAATAAAATATTCTGGAGATATTGCAAAAGCATTGGCGGTTGGAGCAAGTTCTGTAATGATTGGAAGTTTGCTTGCAGGAACTGAAGAATCTCCTGGAGAGACTATCATGTATCAGGGAAGACAATATAAAAGTTATAGAGGAATGGGAAGTATTGGAGCAATGCAAAGAGGAAGTAACGATAGATATTTTCAAGAAGGTACTGCAGCTGATAAGTTAGTACCAGAGGGAATTGAGGGAATGGTTCCTTATAGAGGAAAAATTGCTGATGTAATTCATCAACTTGTTGGAGGACTTAGAGCTTCTATGGGGTATTGTGGAGCTAAAGATATTCCAACTTTCCAAGAAGTAGCAGAATTTGTAGAAATTACTATGGCTGGACTTAAAGAATCTCATGTTCATGATGTAACAATTACAAAAGAAGCTCCTAATTATCATCAATAAGAGTTTTTTTTCTTCTTTTTTGCTTACCTATAAGCTTTTTTAAATTTTTTTTAATTTTTTGCACTTTTTTGTTATAATAAGTAAAAAAGGAGTTGATATGAAAAAATTAACAAGCGTTATAGCAGCGGCATTTTTAGTGACAAGTGCTTTTGCGTATGAATATATTACTATAGGAACTGGTAGTGTTACAGGGGTTTATTATCCAACTGGTGGTGCAATTTGTAGATTAATGAATAAAATGAAAAGACAAACTGGAATTAAATGTACTGTTGAAAGTACTGGAGGAAGCGTTTATAATATAAATGCTATTAGAAAAGGTGAGCTTGATTTTGGAATTGCTCAAAGTGACGTTGTGTATCAGGCTTATCATGGTGAAGGAAAATTTACTGGAAAGCCTTATAAGGGATTGAGAGTTGTTATGTCTATTCATCCAGAGTTATTAACTCTTGTAATTAGAAAAGATAGTGGAATTAAAAACTTTTTTGATTTAAAAGGGCATAGAATTAATATTGGAAATCCTGGTAGTGGAAACGAAGCGGCTGTAAAAACATTGTTTGATTATTGTAAGTCAATGAGTTTGAATGATATTAAAATAGAGCAATTAAAAGCAAGTGAGTGTCCTAATGCGCTTAAAGATAAAAAAATTGATGGATATTTTTATATGGTAGGACATCCGACTGCTAATATTAAAGATGCGGCAAATTCAACTGAAATTGATTTAATTTCTCTTGATAATGTGCCAGCAGCTCAAAAATTGGTAGCAGAAAAACCATATTATGCTTGGGGAGTGATTCCTGCTGGTATGTATAAAGGAGTAAATCATCCAACAAAAACTTATGGAGTAAAAGCTATTCTTGTTACAAGCGATAAAATGGATGATAAAACGGTTTATTATCTAACAAAAGCAATTTTAGATAATTTTGATAAGTTTAAAAGAATGCATCCGGCATATAAAAACTTAACGAAAAAAGATTTGCTTAAAGGATTTGATTTAAATATTATGCATCCTGGCTCAAGAAAAGCTTTTGAAGAAGCAGGACTTCTTCCAAAACAATAATTTCTTTTTTCCTTCTTTTTAAAAAATTAAATCTTAGTGTCAAAGGAAGTAGATGTAATATTTTATAAAGGAGTGCGATGAGTGAAATAAGAAAAGTTAACGAAGAAGTTTTGGTTGATAAAGATTTAGAAGAAAAAATTTTAGCTGAGCTCGAAGGTCAAAGAAATTTTCCTCCAAATACTGTATATTATTGGATTATTACTTTAATTGCTTTTGCTTGGTCTATTTTTCAACTTTATGTAAGTTATTTTCCTGTAAATTCTACTATTGTTAGAAGCATTCATCTTGCATTTGCTATGGTTTTGGCATTTTTAATATATCCTATTTTTAAAAAAGAAAAATATTTAAAAAAAATTCCTTGGTATGATTGGCTTTTGGCAATTATAGGAGGGCTTGGAGCTGCTTATATTGCAATAGATTATGTTGGTATTTCTAATAGAATAGGAGATTTTTATACGAGAGATATTGTAATAGGAGTGATTTTTATAATAATTTTGCTTGAAGCTGGAAGAAGAGTTATAGGTATAGCTTTAAGTATTGTAGCTTTAATTTTTTTGGCTTATGATAAATTTGGAGATAAATTACCAGAGCTTATTTCTCATAAACCTGCAAGTATTGAGAAAATTGTTACTCAAATGTATTTAACTACAGAAGGAATTTTTGGAGTTCCTTTGGGGGTAAGTGCCGGATTTGTTTTTTTATTTGTACTTTTTGGAAGTTTGCTTGAAAGAGCTGGGGCTGGAGAATATTTTATAAAATTAGCTTACGCTTTGCTTGGAAAATATAGCGGGGGTCCAGCAAAAGCAAGTGTAGTTGCAAGTGGGCTTACGGGGATTATTAGCGGTAGTTCTACCGCAAATGTTGTGACTACTGGGGTTTTTACTATTCCTCTTATGAAAAAAGCTGGATTTCCACCTGAAAAAGCTGCTGCTATTGAAGTAGCTGCTTCTACGAATGGACAACTTATGCCGCCTGTTATGGGTGCCGCTGCTTTTA
>JAMORJ010000052.1 GCA_027063595.1 Nautiliaceae bacterium
CATAAGCTGCCTCTAAAAACATATCTCCCCTTTACCAATCGTTCCAAGAGTGAACTTTTTTAATAATTTGAAGTCCATCAATTTCGCTAATTGCAGAAAAACCCACATCTTGAAGATACTCTTCATTAAATCTTACAAGAGAAATAATATAACCCCCATTTCTAAGAGCCCTAAAATATGGTTTAATATCTTCTTTTTTATCGAGAATAATAAAATGAAAATATCTTTTATAATTAACTTCATTATCAATTAACTCGGCATCTCTAAAAATTTCTTTATTTGTTGTAGCAATTATTGGATTATCGCCTTTAGCTACACTATCAATAATTTGATTAATTAACTTTTCCATTCTAAACTCCTAAATCGTACCGTAAGAATAAAGTTCTTTAAACAAAAACGCTTCAACTATTTCGTTTATACTCATTTCTCTTGGAGTTATTAAAGGCTCAGCTCCCATTTCCAAAAAATCAAAAACATATTCTTCCTTTGGAGTTATAAAAAAATGAACATTTCCAAGCAAATCCTCACGAGTTTTAACATATTCTATTTTTTTAATTTCTCCATTTTCCAAAAACACTTTGGCAAACTTTTCAGCATCACTACTTGGAACGCATATTTCATCCTTTATAGGAATTCCCAATACAAACATATCCCCCTCCAACTATCCTCTTTCTATTTCTCCAAAATAATCAGCTATACCATAAGTTAAATTTCCTACTTTATCAAATCCCAATTGCTGTTGTAAAACCCTTTGTAAATACCCGCTTCTACTGCCAACATGACAATAAATTATAATTCTTTTATCCTTAAGTTTCATCCACTCATCCAGTTCAAATTGAACTCTACTTATTGGAAGCAATTTATCAGTTCCCTTAATTCTCATCATTTGATGCTCAAACGGTTCTCTTATGTCAATTAATTCAAAATCAACAAGTCCTTTTTCTCTTGCTTTAAGAAGCACTTCAAGTTCCTCTCCTAATAATTGATCTTTTTTTAACAAATCTTGAATGTTACTATCTATTTCAATTTTATTTTCTTTTTTATTTCTAGATTTATCTAAATAATCTTTAGAGCAAAAAAGCCCACAATGACAAACTCCCTCATTCGGAATTTCAATTTCTATTGCCTGTTTACAAGGACAAATCCTATTATCTACGCTCTTATATTTTCCATCAACTTCTTCTACTACAAAACAAGGACAAAAATATCTGCCATATTTAATTTTATTAACCGTTAATCCTTTTAAAACTCTCTCTACTACCTCTTCGTTTGGATTAAATTCCCAACCAAATTGTTTTAAAACTTTATGCGCAAATTTTTCGGTCTTTACAAATTCTTGCTGAAACTCAGGAGAATTTACATCAACCGTTTTCATTTAGCTCCTTTTTTATCTCTTCGCATTTATTCGGATTACAAAAAATTCCACAATGACAACATCCTTCTTTTACTTCATGTTCGATTGCTGGTTTACAAGGGCAAATTCTATCATCTTTATCTCCCATTGGAATAAAACAAGGACAATATCTTTTACCATACATTAATTTATTTCTCGTAAGTCCCAAAACTATTGCATCATACACTTCTTTATTTGGATTTATGCACCATCCAAATTGCTTTACTACTTTTTCTACAAATTTTTTAGTTTTTTCTTCTTCAAGCTTAAATTCTTCAGAATTCATATCAACTTCAGCTCTTTTTGGCTCTAACATTTAGTCTCCTTTTTTATTTGATTTTACCAAAAATTTAGAAAAAAGAAAATTTTTATTTATTAAGCAAAATTTCATTGTTAAACTGTTTAGTTTTTAATCAATACATCAAAAGTTAAAAAACTACTTGTTGAGGTTTTTGTTATAATTTCATCAAAAAGGTGATTATGTTTTTAGCAAAATCCTCTTATCTTCAAAAAATAAAAAATATAGCCAATATGTGTAAAGAAATGAAAATTAATGTATATATATGGGGAGAGAGAGGAGTTGGAAAAACTTTTTTGGCAAAATATATCTCTCCAAATGCTATTATAAATCCCAAAACTCCCACCATAAAACCTATAATAATCGAAGATTTTGACAAAAATCCTTTTATCGAAACAAAAAACTCCTTTATAGTGGCTACTGGCTCAAAGCCACTTAGCAAGGAAAAACTAAAAAAATATTTTATTATGGACATAGAACTAAAACCTCTAAAAGAACACCCAGAAGATATAGAAGAATTTATAAAACTCTTTAGCAAACAGGCAAAAAAGGAATTAAAAATAGACAAAGAAATAAAAATATCAACTCCAGATATTAGCGAAAATTTAAATTCCCTAAAAAGACAAATCTACACTCAGTTATTAATGCCTCAAAGCAAAAAAGAAATTTTTAAACTTCTACAAAATTTTTATGCACAAAGCGAAAACATAACATATGAAGAAGAAATAAACAATTTCGAAAGAGCTCTTTTTAGCGCAATGAAAATAAAATACAAAAGCAAACTTCAAATTGCCAAACAAATAAAAATAAATAGAGTAACTCTTACAAAAAAAATGAAGGCTTTGAATGTTTGAATTCTGGTGCGAATGGGACATTAATCCTCTAATAATTTTTGACGAAAAAGGAAATATTAAATACTGTAATCAAGAAGCCGAAATTTTTTTATCCTACATTAACAAAAAAGAAGTTTATCAATTTGTCATTACAAACGCTCCAAATAAAAAAGGAATAAAAACCAAATTTGAAACAGTAAAATTTAAAGATTTCGAATTTATGGGATATAGCATAGGATATCAAAACAACAACGAAATTGGAGTCAGATTTTTTATAAACACAAATCTAAAAATAATAGAACCTACCAATCTAGAAAAAATAGAGCTTCCAAAACTTTTAAACTTTATAAACGAATACATAAATTTAAAGCAAAATACCAAAATCTCCATGATATTTGACCCATCTATTCCGCCAATTATGGCAAATAAAAAAGAAATTCTAAATACAATCTTCGAAATACTCGAAGATCAAAAAGAAGCAAAAATTTCAACCAAAATTCAAATTGGAGAATATATAAAAATAAAAAGTAAAAAATATCCCATTATAGAAATAGAAATAAATACACCACTTAAAAAGAAAATAAAATCTCCCTTTTTTGAGATAATAAACAAAGAAAACGGATACATTTTAAAAATTCCAATGATTAAGGAAGACAATGAAACTAATAATTCTTGATACGGAAACAACTGGAAATAAAGAAAAAGATAGAATTTGCCAATTAAGCTATATAGTAATGAACGAAAATTTCGAAATAGAAGAAATACATAATGATCTTGTTAAACCTCCAGTGCCAATTTCGTTTGAAGCAATGGCAGTTCATCACATAACAAATGAAATGGTTGAAAATAAACCGGAAATTAAATCAACTACATCTTTTAACAAATTAAAAGAATTAAACTCTAGCAATAATATAGCAATTATTCACAACTCAGCTTTTGATTTGGATATGCTAAAAAAAGAAGATTTTAACCCAAATTTTAAATTAATAGATACTTTTAGAGTTTTAAAACACTTATTTCCCGAAGGGAAATACTCTCTTCAATACAATAGATACGCCTTAGGGCTTTATAAAAAAGAAGAAAAAATTTGTAAAAAATACAATATCCAAATAAATCCTCACGATGCTCTTGGAGATGTAGTAGTTTTAGCGCTTTTAGTAGAATACTTAATAAAAGAAATGAACAAAAGCATAGAAGAATTAATTGAACTTACAAAAAAACCTATAATTTACGACAAATTCTATTTTGGTCAATACAAACACAAAAAAATTAAAGAAGTTATCATTCAAAACCCAGACTATATAGAATTTTTATTAACAAGCGCAGATATAGAGCCAGACGTGAGATATTCTATAGAGCATTATTTAAAAAATTTAGATGAACCTATGCAATTTAGATTTAGAAATGGAAAATATAAAGGAATGCTTGTAGAAGACGTAGCGGCTATCGATATGCCATATCTTTCGTGGGCTTATCATAACATGAAAATGGGCAAATGGATGAGAAAAAGAATTGGAGAAATACTTGGTAAAAACTAACCTCCAAGATATTTTTTCTTAACTTCTTCGCTTTGAAGCAACGCTTTTGCATTATCTTCAAGAACTATTTTTCCATTTTCCATTACATACCCGCGATGAGCGATTTTTAAAGCGGCCGCTGCGTTTTGCTCTACTAGCAAAATCGTTACATCTTCTTCCTCATTTAATCTAATTAAAATTTCAAATACTTCTTTGACAATTTTTGGGGCAAGCCCTAAACTTGGCTCATCAAGCACAAGCATCTTAGGCTCACTCATTAATGCTCTTGCTATTGCAAGCATTTGTTGTTCACCACCGCTTAAACTTCCTCCAAAAGTATTTCTTTTTTCTTTTAATCTTGGAAACATTTCATACATTTTATCTCTTAAAATTTCAAAATTTTCATCATTTAAATAAGCACCTATTCTTAAATTCTCTTCCACCGTCAAGTTAATAAAAATTTTCCTACCTTCTGGTACTAAAGAAAGTCCCCTTTTTACAATTAAATGAGTAGGAAGTTTTGAAATATCCCCTTCTACAAATTCAACAAATCCTTCTTTTTTTACTAAATTAAATATAGCATTTAAAGTTGAAGTTTTTCCAGCCCCGTTAGCTCCAATAATAGTTACAATCTCTTTTGCTTTTACATCAAAACTAATCCCTCTTACGGCTTCAATTACTCCATATTTTACTTTTAAATCTTTAACCTTCAACATCGATATCTCCTAAATAAGCCTTAATTACCGCCTCATCTTTCATCATATCCGATGGTTTTCCTTCAAAAATAGTTTTACCATAATCTAACACAAGTACTCTATCGGCAATCTTTTGAACAAATTTCATATCATGCTCAATAAAAAGAATGGTTTTTTCTTTTTCTTCTCTTAAAGCAAATACGGTATCGGCAAGTTCATCAGTCTCTTTTGGATTCATACCGGCTGCTGGTTCATCAAGCAAAAGCAAATCAGGCTCTGTCGCTAAAGCTCTTGCTATTTCCACTTTCCTTTGATTTCCGTAACTAAGAGCGGTTGCGGGATAATTAGCATATTTTTCTATTTTTAAAAATCTTAAAATCTCATAAGCTTTTTCTTTATAAAGCGCTTCTTCTTTAAAAAATCTCGGGAATCTAAACATTGCTTCAAAAAAGTTATACTTATAATGATTATGAAATCCTATCAATACATTTTCAAGAACGCTCATACTTTTAAAAAGCCTAATATTTTGAAAAGTTCTCGCTATTCCTTTTTGCACGATTTCTACAGGCGAAAGTCCCGTAATTTCTTCGTCTTTAAAATATACATGTCCGCTTGTTGGTTTAATAACGCCGGTTATAATATTAAATAAAGTAGTTTTACCCGCTCCATTTGGTCCTATAAGCCCAAAAATCTCAAGCGGTTTTACCTGAAAACTAACATCTTTAATAGCCACTACTCCACCAAACTTTTTAGTAACTTTATCAACCTTTAGCATTTATTTCCTTTAAAAATTTTTCTCCTTCGCGCCTTGCCCATTTTATAAAAAGTCTTTTACTATCAAGTATTCCTAAATCTTTATTTTCCAAAATATGATTTTTTAAAGCTCTAGCACAAACAACTGCATTTGAAAATCCTCTTGCCCCCATTCCATTAATTACATAAAGCCCATCAACATAATCAAATTCTTTTGGAATTTCACCCTTTACTATATGCTTATGTTCTAACAACATTTCAATGTTTATTATTTTACCAATAACAGGAAAATAATCAATACTAGAAGCTCTAAATCCTCCTTTTATGTCCTCTATTTCAAATTCCTCTATTTTTATTATTTCGTTTGCTTTTTTTATAAGTTCATACGCTTCTTCTAAATTTTCCCTACATTCTAAACAATCTCTTTTATGAGTGGCCCCAATTTTTAATACTCCATCAATTTCTCCAACCGAACAATTCTTATGATAAAAAATATCCAAATTACCATCTGCTTTATAATTACTACTTTCTATTCTCTCTCCCCAAATAGGACGAATCTTAATATAAGGAATATCAATTACACTTTCATATCCCGTAGCTAAAATCAAATTTTTTGCTTCAAGTTCATCATTTATTATCCAATTTTTTCTTTTATAAATTTTTTTAACTTCCATCTTTTTAAAATTTACTTTTATCTTTTCTCTAACTTCAGATGGATCAACTACGCTTCCTATCTCAAAGAAAAATCCACCATCCATCTTTTTAAAAGGTAAAGTAATCTCTTTTTCATATTTTTTAAATTTTTCAATATCTCTTTTATCTCTTGGTAAAATCAAAACACCTTTTGTATTTGTATTAATTCCAACGCTTTTATAAAAATTTACAGCTTCCACTATACCACTATTTATAAATTCCGTATATTTTGTATTAAAGCCTACTTTTGGAAACAAAAACGCTCCAGCCGCTCCGCTTGCTTTTTTTAAAATACCTTCTTTATCAATCAACAAAGTATTAAATTCTCCTAATTCATATGCCATCAATAATCCGGCAATTCCTCCACCAATTATTACAAAATCAAAACACTTCATCGTAAACTTCTTTTAATTTTTTATCGGTTTTAAACAGAGATAAAAACTCTTTTTTAAAATTCTTCTTATTAACTTTAGCTCTAACATATAACACACCATTTGAATACCAACTTCCATCTTCCATTGAATTTATTATTACATAACTTTTTATAAATTCTTTTATCTTTTGAATATTTTTCTTATCGTTTATACCAATTTTTCTTACAAATTCAGTAGCTTTTAAAGTAAGTTTATTAATAAGCTTATTTATTGCTATGGAATAAGCTTCTTCCTGTTTTAAAAAGGTAACCTTTTTTACTTTAAGTTTAACCACTGCTTCAAAAGGGGATTGATAACAAACCCACGAAGGAGCTTGAATACCTTGAATATAACAATCAATTTTTTTAATGTTATTGCTTAAAACGCCACATCCAATAATAACCAAATAAAAAACAAATAAAAACTTTTTCATAAAAAGCCTTTTAAAAGAATTATACAAAAACTATACAAAATTTTAATCATAAAAATTTTTAAAAGTCAATTTTTTTCTTTTAAGTGACAGGCACTATTTAAAAACAAAAAAGAAAAAGAAAAAAAATTATCTTTTTGAGAATTGAGGAGATTTTCTTGCTTTCTTTTTCCCGTATTTTTTTCTTTCTACTACTCTTGCATCTCTTGTTAAAAGCCCAGCAGGTTTTAATATACTTCTAAGTTCAGGAGCATATTCTACCAACGCTTTCGAAATTCCATGTTTTATAGCATCAGCTTGAGCTGCAAAACCACCGCCGAATGTTTTTACTTCAATATCAAAGTTATTCTCTTGTTTTGTAAGTTTAAGAGGCCAAATTACTCTAAGTTTAAGAGCTTCTCTTCCTCCAAGAAATTCATCTAAAGTTTTTCCATTGATAGTAATATTACCGCTTCCATTTTTAAGCCATACTTTTGCTACTGCAGTTTTTCTTTTCCCAGTTGCGTAAATTCTTCCGTGCATTTTCATTAGTTACCCTTTATTTGAGCTGTATGTGGATGATTTTCACCAGCATAAACTTTCAATTTTTTAAGCATTTTTCTTCCAAGTTTAGTTTTTGGAAGCATACCGCGAGTTGCTAATTTAAATAATTTTTCAGGATTATTTTTTAAAAGTTTCTCAACCGTTTCTTCTTTTACATGTCCAAAATAACCAGTATGTTTATAATATTTTTCATCAAGTTTTTTTGCTGTAGAAAACTTAACCTTATCAGCATTAATTACAACTACATAATCACCGCAATCTACATGTGGAGTATAATAAGGTTTATGTTTACCTCTTAAAATAGTAGCTATTTCAGTTATAAGTCTACCGAAAATTTTATCTTTAGCATCTATTAATATCCAATCTCTTTTAACCTCTTCAGGTTTTATTGATTTAGTAAATTTCATTATCACACCTTTT
The DNA here is from genome assembly GCA_027063595.1 of Nautiliaceae bacterium. Classification (GTDB taxonomy): domain Bacteria; phylum Campylobacterota; class Campylobacteria; order Campylobacterales; family Nautiliaceae; genus Caminibacter. The sequence goes on from JAMORJ010000052.1 coordinate 7,989, forward strand.
GTGAATTTTTTGGTATGAAATTGTAGTTTTTAAAACTTAAAAAAAACTTAATTTAAGTAAATTTTAAGCTTTAGAGATTTGCAAATTTTACTATTAATTCAATTTCGCCAGCAGGTATTCTAAGCTCTCTTGCTATTTCTTCAATTGAATACCCGCTTTTATAAAGGGCTATTACTTTTTCTTCCTCGTGTTTACTTAAAGTAGATACGCTTGGAATAGAATTCTTTTTTATTAAAGAATTAATTTTAGCAATTTCCAATTCAATTTTTTCGTAAAATTCTTTATTTTTCTCATCTATTACCCTAACATCATCAACGATACTTTCAATTATTCTCTCAAGTCTTTCCAGAGTTTTTATAGTATCTGAATTTTTTATCTGTTTTTTTAACAAAAAGACTTCTTTATTTAATTCCTCTAAACTAATCTCCATTGCCGAAAATTTTTGTTCAATAATTTTTTCAAGCTTTAATATATAAAAAAACAAAAACAACATAAAAGCACTAAGCCCAACAAAAATAGCTATATTTAACATACTCATTTTTTTGCTTTCATTTCTCTTATTATTGCTCTTTCTCTTGCCGTAATAAATGAATTATAATCTTTTTCATCTCTTTCATGAAGATGTATAATTTTAGCTAAATTTTTATCAATTGCTTCAAAAATTACAGGCACTTTTCTTGGAGGAAACACAGGAAGATCCATTCTACCATAATATTTTTCTCCAATTTCAAACAAATTATCTTTTATCATAAAATTATCAAATCCAACCTTTACAATCTCGCTTTTAAATTTAAGAGGCAAAAATTCTTTTTTTTCGTTCTTAACGATAGAAGCCAACTCATCCACTTTTCTATGAAGAGCTATTAAAAGTTCCAATAAAACCGGATCAGTATCTTTAGTCTCTCCTCTTGCTTTTGCCATTTTTATATATTGCCCAATTGGATCTTCGCTCTCCCCACCAAGTTTATCAAATTCTTCTTTAGTTTTTTCGTTTAATTTATCAAATTCAATCTCTACATATGCTGGAATTAACCTCATTTTATTGCCTTATCTAAAATTATTAATATCAAAAATACGATACCCAAAAATCCATTAACATCAAAAAAAGCTTTTGGAATATTTTTAAAATCCTTATCTACCAATTTATGTTCATAATATAACATAATAGCAGCAATAATTACCCCTAGCCATCCAAAAAACCCAAGGTTTGCATAAGCGGCAAAAAGAGCCCAAAAAATCACAGCAAAAACATGAAACATTTTAGAAATAAAAACCGCGCCTTTTTCTCCAACAAGTGCGGGAATTGAATGAAGCCCTTCTTTTTTATCAAATTCAATATCTTGAAGTGAATACAAAATATCAAACCCCGCTACCCAAAACATTACTCCAAGTGCCAAAAAAACACTCCAACAAGGAATGGAATTGCTTATGGCTATTGCACCAGCTATTGGAGCAAGTCCCAAAGAAATTCCTAATACTAAATGCGCAAACTCGCTAAAACGCTTAAAATAACTATATCCGCCAAGAACAATAAGTATTGGAATTGAAAGTTTAAAAGCTAAATCGTTTATTAAATAAGCGACTCCTACAAAAATCAAAGCATTTGCCAATATAAAAATTTTCATTTCAACTTCACTAACTTCTCCCGTAACCGAAGGTCTATTTTGAGTTCTTGGATTTTTAGCATCAAATTCCCTATCTAAATATCTATTAACCGCCATTGCAAAATTTCTTGCACTAACAGCGGCTAAAATTCCAAGAAACAACAATTTCCATCCAAACCAACCATCAGCCGCTACAATCATAGCGATCAAAATAAAAGGCAAACTAAAAATCGTATGAGAAAATTTAACAAGTTCAAAATATTTTCTAATATTCATTTAGCCTCCTTTTAGTATAATTGTATCAAAAAAGGAAAAATTTGTTTGCTTTAATTGGACCAACAGCAAGCGGCAAAAGTGATTTAGCACTTAAACTTGCAAAAAAACTAAACTACGAAATATTATCTTTAGATAGCTTAAGCATTTACAAAGAAATAGACATAGCTTCAGCAAAACCTTCCAAACAAGATTTAGCACAAGTAAAACACTACGGCGTTAACGAAATATATCCAAATGAAAAATTTGACGTTATGAAATTTATAGAAATCTATAAAAAAATTCCTCATAAAAACATAATTATAGTAGGAGGAACGAGTTTTTACTTAAAAGCAATGATAGATGGAATTTCACAAATGCCGACAATTTCAAAAGAAATAAAAAAAGAAGCAAAAAAATTTACATACGAAGATATAAAAAAAATAGATCCTATTTTTGCTTCTAAAATATCAAAAAACGATACTTATAGAATATCTAAAGCTGCTGAAATTTTTCTTGCCACAAAAACACCTCCAAGCGAATACTTTAAAAAACATCCTCCAATTCCGATTATTCCCAATATTCCAATATTTGAAATCCAAATAGATAGAAATCATCTTAAAGAAAAAATAAAAAAAAGAACAAAAAAAATGTTTGAAATGGGATTGATAGATGAAGTAGCCTATCTTGAAAAAAAATATAAAGATAGAAGACTTCCTGCTCTAAAAGCTATCGGAATAAAAGAAGTATTGGATTATTTTAACGGGATTTACAACAAAAACGAACTTTTTGAAAAAATAGTAACAAACACTTCAAGACTTGCAAAAAGACAACAAACTTTTAATAAAACTCAATTTAAAAACAAAATATCAGCTCCCATAGACAAATTATATGAAATCATTTTAAAAAAGATTTAAAGCATCCTTACAAAGACCTTTCCACAAAGTTGAATCTTTTATCTTCAAACACTCGTTTAAATATTTTTTATCTCGAGTTAGATTAGCAAGCATAAACAATGCTCTTGCTTTATCTTCTCCTCTAACTCTTGGCAATAAATTTTTTAATACTCTTATCGCTTCTTTTTTATTTTTAGTATATTTTGCAAATACAAACTCAACAAAAGGAGAATAAGGATAAGCTTTAAATTCATTTTGTAAATCTATTATTTTTTTAGCGTAAGTAGCCGCCAACAAGTAATTATTGTTTTTTATAGCCCAGCGAACTATTTTAATAAAAGCATCTGTATTTTTTATATTTTTAAATTTATCAAGTTTTTTAGCAATTTCCAAAGCTTCTTTATATCTTTTCAAACGCCATAAAGCTTCAAATTTTAAAAGCAAATAATCATAACAATTCTTTTTCATTACGCTACACAAATCATCTACTGCATTTACGATATTTTTATAATCTCCTAAACCTTTAAGAGCTTCTATTTTTCTTTTCATCCATTTAATAAATACTTTATCATCGGGCGAATCCAAATACTTATTACAAACTATCGAAGCCACCTTATAATCTTTTGCTTTAATTGCACATTCATACAATAAATCATCATATTTCTTCTCAAGAACTATCTTATATTTTTTTATTAAATCAATAGCTCTAAAACATTCATGATTTTTCAAAAGCTTAATTGCATATTCTTTTAAAACTTTTTTAATAAACTCTTTTTTTTCTTTAAAAATACTATCTGGAATATTCTTTATCTTATCAAGCATTTTTACTATCTCATCATATTTTTTCATTTTATAAAGAATTTTAACTTTCTCCACTATTGCCTTTTGCCTAATATCCCCTTGATAGTTTTTAATAATGTTTTCAATATATTGTAACTTCTTAGTTAAATTACTCTCAGGCAAATTAAATAAAATTTTATCTCTTAATATTTTAGCAGCATCTGAATAATCTCCAAAAGGAAATTCTTTTAAATACTTATCTATAAAATACAACGCCTCTTTATAATTTCCATTTTCATATGACCACTGCGCTAAATTATACAAAAGAGGCTCATACAAATCATCTAATTTTTTAAGTCTTTTTAACAAATCTTTTCCAATATCAATTGCAAGCTTATACATTCCGTGACTAGCAAGCATTTTTGCAAGTTCATAAGCTTTTTGCTTATCTTTTAATAAAAATTCTTTATTAGCCTTATAAATTTTTTCATAATATTCTACTGCCTTTTTAATATTCCCTTTATCCATATATCTTTGGGCAAGTCTTGCTGCAGCTAATGAAGCAACGTCAAGATCGGTAGTCGAATATAGAGCTTTCTCATAAAGAGCAAACGCTTTTTTCTCATCGCCCATCGAATATAATTGATCTGCAAGATAAATCATCGCAAGATAAGCCCATTTGGTATTAGGATAGTCGTTAATTATTCTATTGTAATAATAACTTGCATCGCTTACAAAACCTTCTTTTGCATAACTTCTACCAATCATTAGCAATACTTCTGGCATCTTATCAGAATATGCGTATTGTTTTATCCATTTTTTCCCAAGAGATATTACCTCATTAAATTCATTATTCTTTTCAAGCAATTTAAGTTTTAAATACAACACATCCGGTAAAAAAATAGAATTTGGATATTTTTTTATAAAATCTTCAATTTCAGGCAAAACATCTTGATGATTTTTATAAGCTTTTAATATTTCAAAATATTTCAATACATCGGCATTGGTTTTTATCTTCACAGGATTTAAATTTTCATCAATCGCTCCAATGTAAGGATAAACAGTATGGTGATAATAAAATTTTAATCCTTTAATATCATTTCTTAAAAATTCCTCGTTTGCAATTATTACCCATTTTTTAGCTTTTGTAAGTTTAAAAGGAGTTATAAGAGGGTTATTATATAAATTCTCTTTAAATGCATAAAATTTATAAGGAGTATTTACCTTTATTTCTATAATAAAAGCATTTTTTAAAAATTTAGGATTGATTTCAAAATATCTAGATTTATCTTTAAACACGGGCGTTTTTGGAATTTTTCTAAATCTACACTCTATTATATTTTTATTTTTTACGCATACAAACGGCTCTTTGTTATATAAAGTTAAAACCTCATAAGGCTTTTTGGCTACTCCATAATCTATGTTTAAACTAAGAGCAAATAAAAATAGTGGGAAAAAAAGAAAAAACAACCCTACCCTTTTTAATGAATTATATCAAAAAGGCTAAGGTAAAGTAGCATTAAATACATCTGCTCCAATAATTCCAAAATAAATAGTACCAGCAAGTAAAATAAGCTGACCTATTAAACTTCCTGTAGAAATTGAAATAGTTTCAAAATTATTTGGCTCATCCATATAAATATGCTTTATTATCCAAACATAATAAGCTACAGCAAGAGCTGAATTAAGAAGAGCAATTAAAACAACCCACCAAAGTCCAACATCTACCCCAGCATAAAACGCTACCGCTTTAGCTAAAAATCCAGCAAGCAATGGAATTCCAGCAAGAGAAAACAGTTGAATTGTAAAGAAAAGAGAATGAATAGGAGCTTTTTTATAAAGTCCTTTTAAATCTTCTAAATATTTAACTCCAAGTTCTCTTCTTAAATCATTAAGAATTAAAAATACGCTCGTTTGCATAAAAATATAAGCAATTGCATAATACAAAATTCCAGAATAAGAATAAATACTTGTAGCCGCTGCAAATGGAATTAGAGCATATCCACTATGTGCAATTGAAGAATACGCCAAAATTTTAGAAATTCTTTTTTGCCAAAGAGCCATAAAGTTTGCAAGAGTCATCGTAATAATCGCAAAAAAGGCAAAAATAAGTACTGTTGCAAAAGGATAAGTGATTAAAAATTTATAAAAAGCTTTAAATGTTGCAAATAAAACTACGCTTTTAATCACCCCACTTAAAATTCCAGCTGCTGCGTGATTTACTTGAGAATAAGCATCGGCTGCCCATCCATGCATCGGAACAACAGTTAACTTATAAAAAATTCCAGCAAGCATAATAGCAACGGCAATTAAAGTAAATTTCCCATGCACATTCATATCAATATAAGCAAAACTTGTAGTTGTAAAACTATAAAGAGCAAAACCAAGCAAAATCACCCCACTTGCTACAGCTCCTGCAATAAAAGCTTTTATGGCACCTTCTGCGTTATAAAAATTTCTAATGTTTGCAACCAAAATATAAGAGATAATCGCTATTACTTCAAATAGCACAATAAACAAGAAAAAGTTTGCACTCTCTAAAAATGCTATGCTTGCTCCAGCCAAAAAAAGCATTTGAGCAATAAGAGGCCTTTCAAATCCGGTTAAAGAAAACGTTACCGCCGCTAAAGTCACTAACAACACATATTCCATCAATTTAGTAGCACTATCCACTGCAAAACCAGGGAAAAGCCCTACCAAACTTTGTCCTTGGTAAATAAAAAACATCGATAAAATAAATGCGGAAATTGCTATAAGCTTAGCAATTATAATATTGTTTCTATAAAATACTGGTACCAAAAGTCCCGCTGCAATTAAAATTATAAAACTCATTACATTCCTCCTAACCAGCTAAAAGCTTGATTTGCTAAATCGAAAATTGGCTGAGGATTTACTCCAAAATAAACAATTAAAAACGCATAAACAGCTAAAGCAAATTTTTCCGGCAAACTCATAGAAAAATCTGCTTTTTCAACTACAGGACTCATAGGTCCATGAATTGCACGTCTAACCGACCAGATAATATATCCTGCGCTAATAAGCCCAGCCAAGGCAATTACAGCAATCCACCATCCATACGCCTTAACAGCCGAAATTATAATTGTAAGTTCTCCTACAAATCCCATAGTTCCAGGAAGTCCAAGAGCAGCCATACCAGCTAAGATAAAAATAGCACTCGCATAAGGAGCTTTTTTCATAATTCCACCCATCTCGTCCATATACCATGTATGAGTTTTATGATGTAACCATCCAGCAATCAAAAAGAGAGGAGAAATCACAAGAGCATGCCCAATCATTTCGTATAAAGCCGCACTAAGCCCATCATAAGTCATAGTAGAAATGGCTACTACCACAAGTCCCATGTGCGAAATTGAAGAATACGCAACCATTTTTTTAATATGTCTTTCATAAATTGCTAAAAATCCAGCAAAGAAAGTAGTTGCAAGCCCAAACCCAAGCATCCAAGGAGCAAAATGCATTGTTGTAATTGGCATCAATTCAACTGTAAATCTAATAAGCCCATACGCTCCCATTTTCAAAAGAACACCCGCTAAAAGCACAGAAATACTGCTTGGCGCTTGAACGTGAGCATCAGGAAGCCAAGTATGAAACGGAAATACTGGAAGTTTAGCTGCAAATCCAATAAACATCAACCACCAAATAAGAGCAGGAGTAACAAGAGCCGTTTCTTTAATTAAAGTTAAATCCCAATATCCAGTTTGTTTATAAAGAAGATAAAACCCTACAAACATAAACATCGCAAATACGTGAGTGTATAAGAAAAATTTTATTGCCGCATAAATTCTATTTTCTTCTCCCCAAATTCCTACCAAAAAGAGCATCGGCACAAGAGTTAATTCCCAAAACATAAAAAACCAAAGAACATTTGTAGTCATAAATACCCCAAAAATAGGACCACTAAACATTATAAGTAAGCTAAAATAAGCCCCTTGCTTTTTTTCATTCCAAGAAGTAAATACAACTAAAATCAACAAAGCCGCTGTTAAAAGAAGCATCGCCACGCTTAATGCATCAATTTGAAGCGTTAATTCAAATCCAAATTGAGGTACGCTTAAATAATTTCCCAAAAATAACCAACCATCTTCAGGAAGTTGATGATACCAACTAAGTGCTATTATAAACAAAACGATAAACCATCCAAGCGCAATATACTTTGCAAATTGTTCAGCCCCTCTGGTAAAAAAATACACCAGGGCTGAAAAAACTATCGGCGCAAAAATAATATCTACAGCAACCATCTACAGCCCCTTTATAATTATTAAAATAAGAATAACAATAATTGCAACTCCAAGCACAAATTGTCCCATATATGAACCAATTTGACCTGTATGTCCTCTTTTGAAGATATTATAAACCCATTTTGTCATATCAACCGTTTTATTTACCACATAATCAATTACGTAAGTATCAAACCATCTTGCGCTTGCCGCTATAGCCCCAACTACGATATTTTTTGAAATCCAACTAATCATAGCTTCTACATAATAACCATTAAATAGAATTTGATGAATCGTCTGAACAAAATGATGAGAACCAATTTTATATAGTAAGTTAAGTCCTTTTACATAAAGTCCTACAACTATTAAGAAAATAATAAGCATAGCCGTTAGCATAAATGCCGCAAGACCAGCTACGTGAGGTTCAACTACTTCATCTCCTACGATATAATGAATAATGTCAGATTGCCAAATTGAAATAAATAGCGTAGTAAATGCCAAAATTCCAAGAGGCAATCTCATCCATAAATTACTTGGTTTATGAACACTTCCTCCTATCTCTTCATGTCTTGGCTCGCCAAGGAAAATTAAGATCCAAAGTCTAGTAATATACGCAATTGAAAGAAGTGCCGCAATCGTTACAAAAGTTTTTGTAAATCCATTACCCCACTCCCAAGCAGCTGCTACAACCATTTCTTTACTAAAATATCCACTAAATGGAGGAACACCTGCTAAAGAGAGTGAACCCATCGCCATAAATAACGCTACAAAAGGTGCTGTTTTAATAAGACCTCCAAGTTTCCAAGCATCTTTTTGATGATGAGCAATATAAATAACCGCTCCAGCACTTAAGAAAAGCAATGCTTTAAAAATAGCATGATTTACAAGATGTAGCATACCAGCTGCTAAAGACCCTACTCCAAGACCTACAAATGCAATAGATAAATGAGACATTGTTGAATATGCCAAAATCTTTTTAATCTCTTTTTGAACAAGAGCCGAAGTTGCACCAATGAAAGCTGAAAGCGCCGCTACATTAGCAACCACATATAAAGCATCAGTATAGCTAAAGAAATCAAACAATCTTGCAACGATATAAATACCACTATTAACCATCGTCGCACCATGAATCAAAGCAGAAACAGTTGTTGGACCTTCCATAGCGTTCATAAGCCATGGATAAAGAGGAAATTGTCCAGATTTTCCAATTGCTCCCATGAATATAAACAAAGCCGCTACAAGAGCAACCGTCTTATTAAGTTCTCCCGTATTTGCCATTTCATTAAGTTTTATTAAATCTATGGTTCCAGCATAATAAAATAGTATTGCAATTGCTGCTAAAATGAAAATATCACCAAATCTCGTATAAAGAAAAGCTTGCATACCAGCAGATGCGGCTGAATGTTTGTAATACCAAAAACTAATTAAAAGATAACTTGCAAGACCCATAAACTCCCAACCAACAAACGCTCCAATCAAATCTTTAGTAATTACGAGTAAAATCATACCTCCAATAAAGAAAAGAACTTTTGCATAATACCTTGGCTGATCAGGATCTTCGCCCATATAATCGTGTGCAAAATGAATATCTAAAAACCCAAGACCCGTTGCTATAAGAAGCATGACTATCGATAAGTGATCAATATATATTTTCATTGGAATTTCGATATCTCCATACTTAATCCAAGGCAAAGTAATATCAATTGGAGAATCCGAATATTTAAAAAATATTACCAAACTCGCCAAAAACAGTATACCACCAACTACTTCAGCCACCCAAAAAGCAAGCTCTTTTTTTGCCTTTCCTAACACATACGCAAGCACCGCCCCAATAAATGGCATATACATTAAAATCATTACTGCATTATTCATCGTCCACCGCCTTATTTAGGTTATCTGGAATAATTTTTCCTGTAATTCTATAAGCCAATATAAAAATCAAAACTCCAGCCGCCGCTTCAAGAGTAGCTATTACGATAATAACATACGCAATAGCAAGCCCATGAGTAAATCCAAAATTAAACGCCGCACTTGCTAATAACAATATAACAGCATTTAAAAGCATTTCAAGAGAGAAAAGTATTTTTAAAAAATCACTCTTACTTGTTACTCCATAAAGTCCTACGGCAAAAAGAATAATTGCAGCAATCGCATCGATATAAAAATGAACCATCGTTATTCCTTTCCATGTTTTAGAGTATGAAGCATTCTAATGCTTCCATACAACACACTTGCGGCTACAACGCTCATAAATATTGCGATTTCAGCATAAAAATCGGTAAATATTTTAACTTGATCTTTTAAAGGAATCGCTTTACCTTCATAAGGGATAATTGGTAATAAAAACGGAACTATAATCATTCCAATTACAACTATAGTTACTACCGCATAAGCCCAAGGTCTAATTTCATATTTTGGAAACTTAGCTCCAATAACCGTTACACCAAAAAGCGTTAATACTACTATTCCTCCAGTGTATACGAAAATTTGAAAAAGTCCAAGAAGTTTTTCATCCATAGTAATATAATAAATCCCAAGCAAAAACATCATCATAACAAATGAAATCACAGAAGGAACGGTATTTTTTTGAGTTAAAGACAACACCGCTAAAATAATTGCAATAGCTAAAATTAATACGCTCATTTTTCCTCTCCTTTAGCCTCTTGCTTTTTAAGCTCGGCTTCTCTTTTTTTCTTTTCCATCATTTCACGTTTTTTTCTAGCTTTTTCCTCTTCTTCACGTTTTTTTTGCTCTATCCATTCCTCTGGAATATCCACTCTAACCCAAAAATCCTCCAAAGTTTTATGAGTACCATCTGGAGCAATTATTTCTATATCGCCACCACTAAGCTTAATCGCTTTTGGTTTAGTAGGGCAAACATCTTCACAAAGCCCACAAAAAATACAAACTGCTAAATTCACTTCGGGCACCATTCTTGGCTTTTTTAAAGGAAGAGGTTTCATTTTTATAGCATCTACCGGACAAATTTTATTACAAGCATCACATCCAATGCAAAATTCATAATGAATTTCATGTCTTCCTCTAAAAATAGGCGATTTATGAGCTGGCTCTTTTACTATATCTTTAATTGCGATTCTTGGCTCCGTAAAAGCCTTCATTACCCTTATTATTTTTTCTCCAATTTCAAAAATCATTCTATGCTCCTAATAAATATAATCTTGCAAAAATTATCCATACCAAATTTAAAACGGCAAGCGGAGTCAACCAACTCCAACAAAATTTAAGCATTTGATCAAGTCTAAGTCTTGGATTAGACGCTCTAATGGCAACTATAATAAGAGCAATTAAAGCAACTTTTAAAAATAACCACCAAAAACTATCAAAAAACAATCCCCTATATCCTCCAAAGAAAAGCACAACGGCTGCCGCACTTACTACCAAAATTTCGGTAAATTCAGCAAATTTAAGCAATGTATAGTTAGTCCCAGCATATTCTGTATAAAATCCATACACTATTTCTTGTTCGGCATCCGGAATGTTAAATGGAGGTTGTTCTAAAATACCAAGCATCGCAATAATGTAAATTATTGCTCCAGGAAGCAATATTAAACTCGTAAGCCAAGTACTATTTTGCATAATTTCATACAAATTCATCGTTCCAAATAAAAGAGCTGGAGAAAGTGCCGCCAAAAAGAAAGGAGCTTCCATTGAAAGCATTTGAGCCAAAATTCTCATCCCTCCCAAAAACGAATATTTATTATTACTTCCAAATCCAGTCAAAAACAATAAAAACGGCTCAACGCCAATTAAAACTACAAGACCAAGAACTCCATACTCTGTATCTAAAATAGCTCTTCCATCGTTAATTAAAGGAGTCCAAGGAATTAAAATTACAGGCAAAGCCGCTATTATTGGAGTAATAATTGGAATAATGTTAAAAAGATACGGATCTGCTGATTTTGGAGTAATAGACTCTTTTGTTAAAAGCTTAAAAATATCCCAAACAGTTTGAAGCGATCCAGCAGGTCCATTATAATGAGGACCAACTCTTTTATGAAGATAAGCAAGAGTTTTTCTTGCAAAATAAAACACAAAAAACGTCCATAAAAGCAAAAACAAAAGACCTGGAAAAACAAAAATGTAAAAAAGCATACTACCTACACTCATCTTCTCTCCTTATCTATCTAAATCACCCTGACATATATGCATACTTCCATAAAGCAATGGAATATCAGATAAAGTATGCCCTGGTAAAAGATTTTCAAGCATCATCGTATGATTAACGCTTGGTGTTTTTATTTTTAATCTATAAGGCGAAGTCGCTTTATCTTGAGTTACAAGATGCATAAGTATCTCTCCTCTTGCCCACTCAATTCTTCTAACCGATTCTCCCGCTGGAAGTTTTTTTGGCATTTTTATTAAATGATCTTTTGATGGATTCATTTCACCTTTTTCAATTCCTTCTCTTATTTTTTCAATAGCCTGTTTAATTAAACCAATTGATTGATCCACCTCTTTTACGATAATATAAAGCCTATCTCTTGCATCTCCATTTTCACAAGTTACATAATCCATCTCAAGATCAGCATATCCAGCATAAGGTTCATCTATTCTCACATCAATCTTAGCTCCGCTTGCTCTTGCTACTGGACCTGCTAAGAAATATTCTTCTACATCTTCTAAAGTAAATACTCCCGTATTTTTCGCTCTTTTTGTCATAAGAGGATTTTTTAAGAAAATGTCTTCAATATCAGGTTTTACTTTTTCCCATTTTTTAATCGCTTTGTCTATTTCATTAAACCAAGCTTCAGGATCTGGTAAAGGATATCTAACACCTCCAGGTTCAATACAAGAAGTTGCAATTCTTGCCCCAGAATAATCTTCTAATACATCAAGAAAATACTCTCTTACATCCAAACACCACATTAAAAACGTTTGAAGCCCCATTGTTCCAAAAAAGCTTCCCATTGAAATAAGATGCGATGCTATTCTTCCAGTTTCGCCTAAAATAACTCTCATATATTTAGCAAAAGGAGTAATTTCCTTTCCTGCAATTTCTTCTACCGCTTCTGAGTAACAAATCATAGGATTAGGATTATCCATAAAACAAATTCTCTCAACCGCAACAATGGCTCCAATAAAATCTTTTCTTTCAACCAAATTCTCCAAAGCTCTCCAAACATACCCAATATCTGGTTCTACTTTTTCAATTATTTCTCCATTAGTAAATACCTTAAGTCTAATCGGTCCGCTTGCAGGATGAGTTGGTCCCCAATGAAGAACAGTTCTACTTCCCTCATGTCCGATAGTTTTTTCATGCTCTTCAAATTCTTCTAAAAATTCATCCGTAATAGCATTAATGTTTTCAATCAAATTCTTCTCATGCTCTTTAAAATCAAAATCTTTTCTAAATGGAAATTTTCCATAATAATCTCTACTAATTAGAAAATATCTTAAATTAGGATGACCTCTAAATTTTACTCCAAAAGTAGAATATGCTTCAAGTTCATGGTAATTAGCGCTTGGCATTATTGGAGTAATCGAATCAATTTCGCAATTTTGCAAATCTCTATCCAAATCCACTTTTAACCAAACATTTACTTTCTCTTCTTCTTTAGAAGACTTAGTCGGATTTAAATTTTCAAGAAAATAATTAACTTCAATTCTATTTTCATCGATAAAATCGGTAGGAGATACGGTTGAACAAGATTTAACTCCGGCTTTTTTTAATTCTTTTATTAAAGGCAAAAGATCTTCTTTGTTTTTTAACTTTGCTTTTACCCAAGATCTATAATCTTCAATGTATTCTACATCATATCTACCAATAATTTCTTTTAATTTTTCTCTCATTGCCATCCCTTAAAACTTCATTTGTTTCCAAAGTCCGCCTTGGCTTGACGCCGAAGGTTCGCCTCTTTTAATTTTTTCTTTAAGTTCCTCAAGCCCCGCAACAATCGCCTCTGGTTTTGGAGGACATCCAGCCACAAACACATCCGCTGGAAGAATTTCTGTCATATTTTTAATAACGCTTGGAGAATCATTATAAGGTCCACCATCAAAAGCACAAGCACCAATTGCAACTACATATCTTGGCTCTGGCATTTGCTCATAGGTTCTAAGAAGAGCTGGTAAAATTTTTTTACTAACAAGACCCGTAATAAAAATAATATCTGCTTGTCTTGGAGTTGGAGTCATTACATATCCATATCTTTCCCAATCGTATCTTGGTCCCATAGCCGCTAACATCTCTAAAGAACAGCACCCACTACAAAAATGCACTATCCAAGGAGAACGACTTCTTGCATAGTTAAAAAAATCAAGAATTTTCAGCATTTCTATACTCCTTCATACTAACTGTAATAGCCACAAATAACAATATTCCAAAAATCATAGCCCAAGTAAGCGCTTGAGGATTATCGGCAAATACAAACAAACTAAAAAAAAGTCCTGCCATATCAAAAACAATAAAAGCAATCGCAAATATAAAATAGTTAAAATTTGCCTTCATTGGAACTTCGCTACTTGGAGGAAGACCACATTCAAAATGATCGTTTTTAATTTCTCCGGGATTAAAAGGTGCAATAATAATTCCTAAAAAATAAAGAAGCAATACACCAGCTAACAATCCAGAAGTATATATCAAAATAGTTTCCATCAATTCTCCTTAGGATGCTTTTTTAATTTATTATAAGTAAAATTTATATTCAAACAAAAATTAAAAGGAAAAGAAATTAAAAAAAAGTTACTGGAAGTAACGAATGGTAGTTCATAATTTAAAACCAACTTCATAACTCGAATCAAATGCATTTTGTTTTTCTTTTATTATCTCTTTTTCAAAATCTTCTACTTTAAAAACAGGTTTTTTCTTCATAGCTACTTTTATAGCCGTATTTTTAATTACAAGCTCTATTTGAGCTCCGGTTAATTCGTATTTTGCAAGTTTTTTCACATCAAAATTTTCTTCAAATTCGGCATTTTTAGGTAATTTTATTTGCCAAAGTTTAACTCTCTCCCTAAAAGAAGGTTTAGTAAATTCGATTTTATAATCAAATCTTCTTGAAAAAGCACTATCAATCGTCTCTAGCAAATTGGTAGTAGCTATTAAAATCCCATTAAATCTTTCAAGCTGTTCAAGAAAAATATTTTGCATTTGATTGTGCATTTTATCCGCACTGTTAAAACTTGAAGTAGTTCGTGTAGATAAAAACTGATCAGCTTCATTTAAAAGAAGAACGGGTTTTGTTTTTATTTTTTCGCTTATTTCGTAATATTCTTCAAAAAGCCTTCTTACGTTTTTTTCGCTCTCTCCTACATACATCGATAATATTTTACTTGAATCTAAAGACAAAATCGGTTTATTAAGTTCTTTTGCTATTGAATAAGCCGTTAAAGTTTTACCGGTTCCTGGGAAACCATAAAAAAGTATCTTTGCTTCTATCTCTTCAGAATTTTTTATCCCCCATTTTTTTAACAAATTCAAAACTCTTTTATCAATTTGCTTTAAAAGAGCATTTAGCATCTCTTGAGTTTTTTTAGGAAGTACTACTTCTTTTAAAGAAACTTTTGGCTCTATTAAATCAAACAAAGTATCTTTTATTATATGCTCAATTTTATGTTTTTTTCTTGGATGAATAAGCTCGTTTAAAATTTCCTCGTTTATAAAATAAATTCTTGTATATCCTCCAAATCCTCCAAAAATTTCATCGTAATCCAAAATACCTTCACTTACTAATTTTGAATTTTCATCAAGCAAACTTCGATTTTTAATCCTTTCAATTTCATCAGTGCTAATTAAACTAAGCAAAAAATTTAGCTCTCTTAAATTTTCGTTTGAATGCATATACTCTTCTTTTAACAAAGCCAAAAATATTAATCTTTCTTTTTCGCTAAGCTCGTGTTCATTCATAAAGTTAAGTACTGGCAAATCGATAGTAGTTTTTTTTATCTTTTCCTTAATCGTATTTTCAATTAAAATAAGTTTACTTTGAAGTCTTTTTATAGATGCTGATTCAGTAGAATAGTTTTTTCTTAAATTTACAAGCTGTTCATAAATCTCGATTCTTAAAAATTCATCGTGCAAATACTCCAAATGATCTTTATAAGGCTCACTTGAAGGTATCGAAAAATCAAGCTCTCCCTTTTCAAGGAGTTTTAAAAACGAAACCGATAAAGAAATATTAGAATTTAAAAGTTCAAGCGTAGTAAGTTCGGAACTTTTAATACCAAGAGATAAAACTATCCACCCCTCTTCTATCAAGTTTTTTACAATCTCTACTTTTTCAAAAATTTCTATTATTTCCTTATTATAAATCTCTTTTAAAAGATCTCTCACTTTAACATCTTCTTTACCTTCTAAAAATAAGACTAAAAGATTTTTTAAAATTTCTATTTCTTCGTCTTTTAGATTCAATATTTCATATACCTTGCTCTTTTTAGGATTAGATAAAAACTTCTTAACTTCGCTCAAACGATCTCCTTTTTATAATATAATATAATTTTATCAAAAAAGGAGATTTATGCAATTTATCTATTTTGAAAACCCTTCAAACCAAATCGTTATAACCGGAGATGAGCATAAATATCTTTTTAAAGTAAGAAGAATCAAAAAAAACGAATTAATAAAGGTAAGGAATTTAAAAGACGATTATCTTTACATTTATGAATTAAAAGAAATCAACAAAAAAGAAGCAATAGCGAATTTAAAGGAAAAAATTCTCCTTCCTCAAAAACCGCATACCTTTTTACATCTTATATGGTGTATAATCGATCCAAAAAACATTGAAAAAGCGCTGCCAAGTCTAAATGAAATTGGAGTTAGCAAAATAAGTTTTGTTTATTGTGATTTTTCGCAAAAAAATTTTAAATTAAAACTTGATAGAATCAAAAAAATATTAATCAATTCAAACCAACAATGTGGCAGAAGTGATTTAATGCAAATTGAAATAATTTCCTCCACTAAAGAAGCTTTTAAAAAATACAAAGACTTTATAGCTCTAGATTTTGATGGCAAAGAAATAGAATGTAAAAATATTAAAAAACCTATTCTAATCGGTCCCGAAGGAGGTTTTAGCGAAGAAGAAAGAAAACTATTTAAAGAAAAAATAAAACTAAAAGGATTTATTTTAAGAAGTGAAACGGCAGCTTGCGCTATTAGTTCTAAAATTTTATTGTAGTTAGAATTATTTTCATTAACTCCAACGCTTTAAAACGATGAGAAATTTTTTGCTTTATACTTTCATCAAGTTCCCCAAGCGTTTTGTCAAACCCTTTTGGAATAAACATAGGATCATATCCAAAACCTTTATTTCCTCTTGCTTCATCAATAACTTCGCCTCTCATAAACCCATGAGTTGTAAATACTCCATAAGGAGTAGCAAGAGCAGTAGCTGCAGTATAAAAAGCTTTTGTTCTTTTAAGACCTCTTTTTTTAAGCTCATGAATAAGTTTATTTAAATTATCCTTATCACTTGCATTATCTCCAGCATATCTTTTAGAATAAATTCCTGGAGCGTTTTTTAAAATTGGCACGCTAATACCGCTATCATCAGCTAAAACGAAATATTTTCCATTCAACTTATCATAAACGGCTTTTGCTTTTATTATTGCATTTTCCTTAAAAGTTTTTCCATTTTCTACTATTTCAAAAGGTTTAATTATTTCAGAATAAGGAATTACTTCAAAATCTCTTAAAATATCTCTAATTTCTTTTACTTTTCCTATATTTCCACTTGCCAATACTATTTTCATTAATTCTCCTTAATATCCGGAAGAGGTGGAGAGAAATAATATCCTTGATAATAATCAACTCCCATCTCTTTTAATTTTTCAAAGATTTCTTCATTTTCTACAAATTCAGCTACTACTTTCATCTCTACTTTATGAGCAAAATCAATAATAGATTGCACTATTAACTCATTATTTTTGTTGGTTAAAATATCTTTAATAAGACTACCATCAATCTTTACTCCATTAGGAGAGAGTTTTAATAAATAATCAAAATTTGCATATCCGCTACCAAAATCATCTATATAAATTTCGGCTCCATTTTTTTGTAAAATTTTCAAAAATCCTCTAAGGTCGGTAGAATTTCTCACATCTTCACTCTCTACTACTTCAAAAGTAGCTTTTACGTTAAAAGAATGAAGCATTCTAACAATAAATTCTCTAATTTCAATAGATTCAATATCGTGTAAATCTAAGTTAATAGAAACTCCTATGTCTTTATTATTGAATTTTTCAAACGATTTTTGAATAATTCTTTTTGTAATTTCAAAGTAATTTCTTGTTTTTTTAGCCACTTCCAAAAAGAAAAACGGAGATATAACTTTTCCATCTTCATCTATCATTCTAACCAGCGCTTCGTATTTTACGATATTTTTATTTTTATCTACTATTGGTTGATAAAAAGGCACAATCTTATCATTTTCAAGAGCGATTTTTAATTTCTTAAACCATTTCAAATTGTTTTTATATTGATCCTTATCTTCTATTATTTCTGAACCAAATACAATATCCCTTCTTAATTCTTTTGCTTTTTCTTGAGCAACTTCGGCTCTTAAATAATCTTTTTTATAATAAGAAACTCCTACCCTCACCTTAATCATAATTTCATTATCGTCAATAATATATGGTTTTTCAAGCACTTTAATTAAATTTTCAAGCCTATTTTTTAACTCTTCAATAGTAATCTTATCGTCAAACAATAAAACAAATTTATCTATATCGATGTGATAGATTTTAAAATTATATTTATTTGATAGTTCTTTTAATCTTTTTACAATTTCTAAAATAAGCTTATCAGCTATCTTAAATCCAAAAAACATATTAATATCTTTAAACTTATCAATATCCAAAACAACCACTATTTCATTTTTATGATCTTCAAAAAATTTAACTCTATTTGGAAGTTCGGTTAAAGGATTAAAATATAATTTTTTATAAAGTTCTTGTTGATAAGAAGCAATCTTATTGATAGTACCGTTAATTTCCTCTCTTAAAATTTCAAATTCCTCCAATTTAAATTTAGAATTTAAAGATTCATATTTTCCATGCTCAACTTTTTCTTTAAAAAAACGAATAATTTCTTCGATAGATTTTTCTATATGCATAGTAATTTTCCAAAACACAAAAGCACCTATTAAATATCCCAAAAGGATAATTAAAGCCAAAACCCTAAAAACCTCAAAAATTTCATTTTGAACATTTGAAAAAGGAATAACAATTGAAATAATACCTCTTAAATCTCCAATACGATAATTAAAAGCTTTATTACCATAATATTTTACGATCAACTTATAAAGCTTTGGAGGAACATCTTTATTTGGCTCCCCGTGACATTTCAAACAACTCTTTTCTACATATAAAGGTTTTACATAAAAAATATGAGGGCTTTTTTCTATCAAAGAAGAGCCAGGATGAGGTTCATGTATTTGCCAAAATTCCTTTTCTTTATGTTTTTTAAAAAATTCTATAGCTTTTAATTCAAAAAAATTAGGTTTATCTTTTGGATTTCTTGGTCTATCGGAAACTTGTCTTAACAAATAATGTTTCTGATTTTTTATGATTTTTGCGACTTGATTTACCGTATAAGCTGGAGTACAGGCAAAAGGATAAACATTTTCAGTCTTTACATGAGGAGCTACCGTAGATAAATAGTGCCTAAAATCAATTATAGTATCGGCTAACAACCTTGCTTTTGAAACTTCTTGATTTATTAAAAAATCATTAATTTTAAGATACATAAAATATAAAACAGCCAATAATCCAACACCACTAAAAATAACGGCATATTTTATTTGAGATTTTATAGACACCTCTATCTCTTTTTTTTTGTTTAATTATAACAAAAAGAAAAAAGAAAATTAAATCTCTTCAAGCCCGTATTTAACCTTTTTCTCTTTTTTCTCCTTAGAAATCAAATATCTCCAATAAAGCACAGGAACTACTACTACAGAAAGTAAAGTAGAAGCTAAAACTCCAAAAATAAGAGCCACCGCAAGCCCCTGCCATACTGGATCAAGCACAATTACCAAAGAAGCAAGAATAATTGCAAGAGCCGTTAAGATAATTGGTCTAAATCTTGTAGCAGCAGCTTCAATAATCGCTTCGTTTATGCTTCTTCCTTGTTTAAGCAAATCGTTTGTAAAATCAATAAGTAAAAGAGAGTTTCTAACAACAATACCAGCAAGCGCAATAAATCCAATCATACTCGTTGCCGTAAAATAGGTTTTTGAGTTAAAAAACGTAAGAGTAATCCAATTCATTAGAGCATGACCCGGCAATACTCCAATAAACGTTAAAGGAACCGCCGCTAAAACGATTCTTGGAACCCTAAAGTTTTTATAATAAGCAACCATCAAAAGATAAATTAAAACTACCGCAACTCCAAACGCGCCTCCAAGATCTCTAAATACATCAAACGTAAGTTCCCACTCTCCTCCCCAGATTAAATCATATTCTTTTCCAGTTTTTAAATCAATTGCTTTTAAATTAAGTCTTGGATTTCCATCATAAATAATTTTATATCCAGGAATTCCTTTATCTTTTAAATAGCTAAACACATCAAGAAGCGCGTATAAACTTCCTCTTTTATCCATTTCACCCGTTACCATTACCATCGGACGTAAATCTTTGCTTGTAATCATTCCATCAAAAGGAGCTACTACTACTTTTACAACTTCTTTTAAAGGTACTAATTTTCCAGTTTTACTCATCAATTTGATTTTATCAAGAGCTTCTATTGAATTTCTTGCATTTTTTTCAAATCTTATAAAAATTCCCACTTGCTCTTTTTCGTTTGGAATATGAGCAACGCTTACTACCGCTCCTTTTATACCCATTGCAAGAATTTTAGCTATTTGATCGGTAGTAATTCCAAGCTCCATTGCTTTTTGAGTATCGGGAACAATTTTATATTTTACAATTTGCCTATCTCTCATAATGTCAATATCAACTACTTTTGGAGTTTTTTTATAAATCTCTTCAATATAGTTAGCTAATTTAAGTCTTCCCTCTTCATCACCTCCAAATACTTGCATTAAAAGAGTAGCAATCACTGGTGGTCCTGGAGGATCTTCTACAAGTTTAATGTTAGCTCCATACATACTACATTTACTTTGAATAATTGGTCTTAGGCGAGAAACCATATCAATTGAAGATTCTTTTCTACCTTTTTCTTTAGGATAGAGATTTACCCTAATTTCTCCATAGTTTTCGCCTTGTTTCATCGAAGAACCTCTAAGAAGCCCGTTAAAATCAACTACTCCGCTAATTCCTATAAATTGTTCAAAATCGTGAATTTCTGGTTCTTTACTTAAAACTTTAGCAATACAATTGCTAACTTCTTCTGTCGATTCAATACTACTTCCCTTTGGAAGATCAATAGTAATATTAAAAGTATTTTTATTAGCACTTGGCAACATTTTAAAAAGAACTACTTTAAATGCAGGCAAAGCCAAACTTCCAACAAACGCAATTAACAATACGCCAAAAAATAACGCTCTTTTAAAAGCAGAATTTAATAGTGGATCAAGAATAGAATGGAATATTTTAAAAGTTTTTGTTTTTCTAATATCAAATGGCTCTTTTTTACCTTTATGTTCAGGTAAAAATCTAATCGCCGCCCAAGGCGTAAATATATAAGCAACTACTAACGAGGCAATCATAGCAACGGGAACGTTAAACGGAATAGGTCTCATATAAGGACCCATCATACCCGTTACGAAAAACATCGGTAAGAATGCCAAGATAATTGCCAAAGTAGCAATGTTTGTCGGATTACCAATTTCGTTCGTTGCATAAATTGCCGCATATTCTCTTGGTTTATCCCCAATTTCAAAATGTCTGTGAATATTTTCAATAACTATAATCGCACTATCTACAAGCAATCCTAAAGAAAGAATTAAAGCAAATAACGTAATTCTATTAATAGTTTGACCTGCAAGCATACCAATAAATAAGGTAATCGAAAGAATCAAAGGCACGGTAAACGAAACAATAAGAGCCTCTCTCCATCCAAGCATTACTACAAGCAAAATTACGATAATGCCAAGAGAAATAAACAAGTGATAAATAAGTTCGTTTACGGCATGATTTGCTTTTTCTCCATCATTTCTAGTTACATAAATATCAACATCTTTTGGAAGATATTTTTTAAGCTCTTCTACTTTTTTTAATACATCGTTTGCCACAAATACCGCGTTAGAACCTCTTTTTTTACCAATAAAAATAGTTACCTGATTTAGTTTTTCCCCCACTGGATATTTATTAACTTCTTTTCCAGTTAAAAGAGAATCTTCATAAAACGCTTTTCCGCCTTCAAAATAAGTTTTGTGTTTATTTTGAAAATCGATACCATCAACTACTTTTGCTATATCTTTTACATAAATTACTCTTCCCATGTAATTTGCAACTACTAAATTCTCAACATCTTTTGTAGATTTAATAAATCCATCGAATTCTACTGGAATTGAATACTTTTTATTTTCAGTCCCTCCAAGAGGATAATCTACATTGGCAGCTTTTAAAGCCATTGCTACTTGACCAAGAGAGAGATGATAAGCCGCTAACTTTTGAGGATCTACTATAATATTAAATTGTCTTTTATGTCCTCCTTTAATTCCCACAATACTTACGTTTTTAACCTCAGCAAGAGGAGATAAAAGCCTTTGGGCAATCCTGTAAAGCTCAGCATCCGAATACTTTTTGCTCGATAGTGCCAAAGTAACAATTGGAACTTCATCTATATCTATCGGTTTTACAAGAGGAGGCATCACTCCTTTTGGAAGTTTATCGAGATTTTGCATTACTCTATCATAAAGTTTTGAAATACTTCTTACTTTATCTTCTCCTATTTTAAATCTAACCGTTACAACTCCAACGCTATTCATAGCCATACCATAAACATGTTTAACGCCAGTCATAGCTTTTAAAATTCTTTCTAAAGGATCAACTATAATATTTTGAACTTCCTTACTACTCGCTCCGGGATATACTACAATTACGTTTGCTGCCGGAACGTCAATTTGAGGATTTTCTTCTCTTGGAGTAAAAAACACCGCAATTATTCCCATAAGCAAAAATACTATAGCAAGCACTGGAGTGAGAGGATTTTTAAGAAACGTTCTTGCAAGTTTTCCAGCAATATTTAATTCAAGTTCTTCTTCTACATGCTTTAATTCCTCTTCTTTTTCTTTAATTTCTTTTTCAATGGCGTTAAATTCTTTTTCGAGATTTTGAATTTCTTTTTCTAATTTTAAAGATTCATTAATATCGCACCCTTGAGCTCTTTTGTTTTCAAGCTCTTCTTTTTTGGCTTTTATAAGTTTTTTTAACTTCTCAAGTCTTTCCATTCTACTCCTCCACTTTTTGACCATCGACTAAATTTGCAGGCGGATAAAGAATAACTTTTGTATTCGCTTTAATTCCTTCAACCGCAATATTGTCTCCAACTTGAGCTATTTGTTTTACTGGAGTAAAATGAGCAATATCGTTTTCATCCACTACGAATACTCCTACAATTCCTCCCCTTGTAGTTAAAGCGGCAAAAGGAACAAATATAGCTTCTTTTTTCCCAACTACAACTTCAGCTTTTGCATACATTCCAGGAAGAAGACCTTTATGATTTTCAAAAGTATATTTAACTACAAAAGAATGAGTAAAGTTATCTCCTGCTGGGATAATAGTAGAAACTTTTGCTTTATAAGTTTTTTTAATTGCAGGAACTTTTATGATAACTGGCATTCCTATTTTAAATTTATCAACATCGCTTTCTTTTACTAAACTTTTTGCTTTAATGGAATTAATATCACTTAAAACTATTACTGGATATCCCGGTAAAGCCATCTCGGCTACTTTTTTCATTTTCATAGTTACCACACCCGTAATAGGAGAAGTAACTTTTGCGTATTTTAATTGAGCTCTTGCCCTCTCAAGCGCAGATTTAGCTTGTTTTAACATACCTTTTGCCATATCGACTTGTTTTTTTCTAATATCCATCATAAGTTTCATTTTTTCAAAATCTCTTTTGCTAACGGCTCCGTTTTTATATAAATTTTTAAATCTCAAATAATCTTTTTTAGCATCCGCATATGCCATCTCAGCCATTAAAACTCCGCTTCTTGCTTGAAGAACCGCTCCTCTTGCTTGATTTAACATAGAATAAATATCAGCAGGATCAACTTCAAATAACATTTCTCCTTTTTTTACTAAGTCTCCTTCTTCTACGCTCATTTTTTTAATATACCCCATAAGTCTTGTTGCAACCATAACTTGTTTTGGCGAATAAATATCCGCTACATAAGTTTTTTTAATATCCAATACACCTTTTTTAGCAACGGTCATCTCAAGCGCAAACAAACTAACAATACATGCTCCTAACGCTAATATTTTCTTCATTTACTCTCCTTTACTAAATCTCCTAACGCTTCTTTAAGTTTAGCAGCAGCAATCGCTTCATCGTATCTTGCTTTAATAAGCTCGGCTCTTGCTTTTCTTAAATCTGCTTCTTTCATAAGCAAAATTGGCATAGAAATCATTCCTTGCTTATACATAAATTCATATTTTTTCAAAATAGCCTCAGCAAGTTCTTTATTTTTAATTTTTTCTTTAATTATCGCCCTTTTAGCTTTATAATCAAGATATGCTTTTTCTACTTCAAGAGCAATACCTTTTTTCATATATCTATAATAATTTTCGGTTTGAAGCGCTCCTATTTTTGATTCTTCCACTTTGGCATCTACGGATTTATCAAAAACTTTCCAATTCATTCCAGCAGCTACTAAATAATAATCTTTATCGGATGAAAGCGTTAAAGTATTATCATTCCATCCATACTCAAAATGAGCCCCTATCATTGGATATTTATCAGCTTTATCGAATTTTACTTTTGCTTTCATAGTCTCCACATTTTCTCTCATCCATTTCAAATCGCCTCTATTTTGAAGAGCTATTTTTTTAAGCTCATCCAAAGACTTATTATTAAATTTAATTACCTCAAAATCTCCAACATCGCTTATTGAATTATCATCGCTTAAAAATCTTAAATAAGCTAGTGCCAAAGCATATTTATTTTTTGCTTCAATAAGCATCGCACTAACTTGAGCGTCTCTTTTTTCAACTTGAAGCAAATCACTCTCAGTTGCCATGCCTTCTTTATAAAAAGCTCTTACCATATTTATAAAAGCGGTAGTAGTTTCTTTAGCCTTTTTAAGAGCATCTATAAAATATTTAGCGGCTACAGCTCCGTTATAAGCTTTTAAAACTTCAACGGCAAGTTTGTTTCTATCTTGAGAATATTTATATTTATTGGCCAATACTTGAAGTTTTGCCATTTTTTTAGCGTAAGTAATTTTAAAACCCGTAAAAATCGGAAGTTCATATACAAGCTTTGTTTTAAAATTAGTTCTACTTCCTGGATAATTCAAATCTTTTGGTTCCACATCAAGCAAAGATCCCATTCCCCTTAATTTTTGCGCGGCAGCGGCATTATTGTTAGCCGCTAAATCAGCCAAAATACTTCCCAAAGGAGACAAAAAATCGGCAAATCCAAAATCTCTAAAAGTAGCCTCTCTAGATTCAAGTTTCATCCCAAATACATATAAAGCATTGTTTGTTCTACTAATTTCTTCAGAAAAAATAAATTTTCCCCAATCCATTCCTTTAGCTTGTTTTAATTTAGCCTCTGCCTTGTCGATATTTAGCTTTTTAGCTTTAAGTTCAAGATTGTTGTTTAAAGCTTCTTTTAAAACGGTTTTAAAATCAACCGTTTTAGAAAAAACAAAACTCGACAAAGCGGCAATCAACAAAAATTTTTTCATACCGCTCCTTTTTTTAACGAAATTCTAACAAAGATATCGATATTTTTCCTTAGATATAAGGAAATCTTATAAAGAAAAAAAGAGAAGATTAATCCTTTTTAACCCTTGAAGCTCTTTTTCTATCTACTGGATTTAAATATTTTTTTCTAACTCTAATTGATTTTGGAGTAACTTCCACAAGTTCATCATCTTCAATCCACTCAAGCGCTTTTTCTAGCGTCATTTCCACTGGAGGCACTAGTTTAATCGCTTCATCACTCCCAGCAGCTCTAACGTTTGTTAAATTTTTTCCTCTAATAGGATTTACCTCCAAATCATTGCTTCTATTATGCTCTCCTACTATCATTCCATTATATACTTTATCGCCCGGTTTTATAAACATTTTTCCTCTATCTTGAAGATTAAAAATGGCATATCCAGTAGCTACCCCATCTTCCATAGAAACTAAAGCTCCATTTTTCCTTTTATAAGGTTTAGTAGTAGCTGGGCGAAAATCAAGAAAACTACTATTAAGAACTCCTTCTCCTTTTGTATCGGTTAAAAACTCTCCTCTATATCCAATAAGCCCACGAGCTGGCATTTCAAATTCAATCCTAACGCTCCCATCAGACAAAGGGATCATATTTTTCATAACTCCACCACGAATTCCAAGCTTTTCAATTACAGCCCCACTATACTCTTCTGGCACATCTACAACTACATATTCATAAGGCTCAAGTTTTACTCCGTTTTCTTCTTTTATAATAACTTCAGGGCGAGATAAACTAAATTCAAAATCCTCCCTTCTTAAATTCTCAGCTAAAATAGCAATTTGAAGCTCTCCTCTTCCGCTAACTTT
Source organism: Nautiliaceae bacterium (assembly GCA_027063595.1). GTDB lineage: Bacteria > Campylobacterota > Campylobacteria > Campylobacterales > Nautiliaceae > Caminibacter. The sequence goes on from JAMORJ010000052.1 coordinate 34,374, forward strand.
AAATTTTCCTTCCCCAAGTTCTTCGATTTTCATAGCAACATTTGTTTTTATTTCTTTAAAAAGTCTATCTCTAAGCTTGGTAGCAGTTACGTTTTTCCCTTCGGTTCCGGCAAGAGGAGAATCGTTTACGCTTAAAATTACGCTTAAAGTAGGTTCTTCTATATGAAGCGGATCAAGAGCTATAGGATTTTCTCTATCAGCTATCGTATCTCCAATGTCCAAAGCTTCAAACCCGGCAACAGCTACGATATCTCCTGCTTGAGCTTTATCTATTTCAATTCTATCAAGTCCCAAAAATCCAAGGAGTTTTGTAATTTTTCCATTAATTCTTTCTCCATTTGCCTTAACTAAAGTAACGTTATCTCCTTTTTTTACTTCACCATTAAATATTCTAGCAATCCCTATTCTTCCAACGTAATTATCGTAATCGAGAGTAAAAACTTGCATTTGAAGAGGAGCTTTTTCATCTCCGCTTGGAGAAGGAATATGTTTTATTATGGCTTCAAAAATCGGCGTCATGTCTTTATTGTCATCTTCAAGATTCCATTTTGCAATTCCATGTTTTGCCGCCGCATAAATTATTGGAAAATCCAATTGCTCATCACTTGCTCCAAGACTAACAAACAAATCAAAAACTTCATCTACCACCCTATCAGGATCAGCTCCTGGTTTATCTATTTTATTTACCACTAAAATTGGTTTAAGTCCTAAAGAAAGAGCTTTTTTTACTACAAATTTAGTCTGAGGCATAACTCCTTCTTGAGCATCTACAAGAAGCAACACGCCATCTACCATTTTTAAGACCCTCTCAACCTCTCCACCAAAATCGCTGTGCCCCGGAGTATCTATAATATTTATTTTATAATTTTTCCATTTTATTGCCGTATTTTTAGAAAGAATCGTAATACCTCTTTCTTTTTCTAAATCATTACTATCCATAACCCTTTCATCAATTTCTTTTCTACTATCAAGAGTTCCAGATTGTTTTAGAAGCTCGTCTACTAAAGTAGTTTTTCCATGATCGACATGGGCAATAACAGCTATGTTTCTAATATTTTTCATAAATTACCTTTTTGCTGAAATTATATCCAAAAAAGGAATAAAATTTGCTTTTTTATCAAAAAGGCAATTGATGCTAAGTAAAATATTATTAATTCCAGAAAGTAAAACAAACATAAAACTAACAAAAGCCCAAGAAAATTTTTTGCTCTTTTTATTAAAAAACCATAACCCTTTAGCAAAAGATTTAATAAAAGATTTAAAAATTCCAAAAGAAAAAATTTTAGAACTTATAAAAAAAGAACCAAAAGAAGTTCAAAAAGAAATTTTAAAATTTTTAAAAGACATAGGCAAAGATTCAAACATCCATTTAAAAAATAAACTTTCGCCAATTAAAACTAACAATAAAACCGATAAAGAAAGTACTCAAAAAGAAATAGAAAAAATATCAAATGTTCAAGAAATAATAAATTTTCTCTCTCAAAAAATCCCTCAAAATACTCAAACCTCAAAGATACAACCCAAAGAAAAAACCCACATAGTCGAAATTATAAAAAAAGAAATTCTCTCAAAAAACGAATTAAAAAATTTTATTACAACTCAAAAAGAAATCAAGCAATTTAAAGAAATAAAAACGTTTAAAGAATTAATTGCTTTTGCTAATCAAAAAGGTCTTAATTTAAAAAACATTAAAATTTCCAAAACAACTAAAGAAAAAATTATCTCAATCATAAACAACTCTCAACAACCAATCATACATTCAAAAATAGCACCTAAAATTATTTTTCACAAAAAAACAATTCAAAACACTAAAGAAGACATTAAACAACCAAAATCAATCATCACTCAATTAATTACTCCAAAAAAAATAAAACAAACAAGCAACGAAAACCCTAAAATTACAAAAACAATTACAAACACAAAGATTCAAACGCAAAAATTAGAAAACGAAAATATTAAAAACGAACAAAAAAACCCAATAAATATAAAAACATCTCCCAAAGAAACTACCAAAAAAGAAGATCATAAAATAATTCAACCTCAACCAAACTTAACTCATACAGTAAAGCAAAACATCATAAAAGCAAAAGAAAGCATAAAACACTTCTCCAACAACCTTAAAGAAGC
>JAMORJ010000053.1 GCA_027063595.1 Nautiliaceae bacterium
TATTATTTCTCTTGTAAGATTCGATGAAGAGTATCTTCAAGATGTGGGTTTTTCTGCAATTAGCGAAATTGATGGACTTCAAATTATTAAAAAAGTTCACTCTTGGAACGATTGGTAAAGGGGAGATATGTTTTTAGAGGCAGCTTATGAGGTGGTTAGAAAGAGAGATGAAAGAATAAATAGTTATTTTAAAAAATGTCCAGATGAGATAAGAGAGCTTTTTGAGGAGATTTTAAAGCATCTAAATTTAGAAATTAACGAAGATAATTTATTGGCTCTTAAAAAAAGATTTTTTCATTTAAGAGAAGATGCCATTTTAAATTTGTTAAAAAGAGGAAATTTCTCCGAAGAGGAAATAAAAGAAATTTTGCTTGATTTGTATGAGCTAACCAAAAATTTTTGGTTAAAAGAACATGAAAAGTTAATTAATGATATTTCTCCTTTTTTAACTCCTTTTTATTCCGAACTTTTAAGAGGGGTTCATAAAATAGGAGTTGCTTTTAGTAAGTGGCAACCAAAATGGAGCAAACATATTATTCATACCATAAATGAAGAATTATCGATAGAGTTTGCCGGAGATGAAGCAAAAGTTATGGAATTTTTGCGTCAAAAGGCACTTTTAGATGAGGTTGATGGGAATGAAGCCGAGAGATGTTATTCGGTTTTGGTAAAAACGAATGAGGGAAATTATGTAGTAAAAACTTATGTAGAAATGTTTGAAGAAGAAGTTGAAGAAGCAGTTAGAGCAATAGATGAATTAATTGTAAATCTTGAAAAACTTGATGATAAATATAAAATTGAATGGATTCTTTATTTTAATGCAATTAAAACTGCTTTGCTTGAGAAGAAAAGAGGGGAAGCTATTAAAAGATGGAGGGCTGTTGATAATATTTGGATGGATATAAAATCTCCTATTCAAGTAGGGCATCCGCTTGAGTATTATGAAGATAAATTTAGAAAAGCTGTTGCGCTTGAGTGGGATGTTAGGATTTTAAATCCAAAAATTAAAAGCGAAGTAAAAAACGATATTGTGGATATGTATGAAAAATATTGTGAAGATGAGCATCTTTTAAAAATTGCACTTAACAATATTGAAAAAACCCAACTTTATATTTCTTCTCCTGCTTTATTTTACGGGGCTGAGTTTAATGGTCTTTTTTCGGCTCAAGTTGTTCCAAATGATGAAGAGGTAAGTAAAGAAAAAGGTAAGAAGATTTTTGCTTTTGTAGATAAAGTATATGAAGATATAAAAGCAAGACCAAAAATGGCTTTGAGTTATGAAATTTTTGGCAAAGAATTTATGGATAAGTTTTATAAAAATCTTGAAGATAAAGAAAAATTTATTAAAGTTTATGATATTACTACTATTGGACATGAATTTGGGCATATTTTATGGGTTGATAGCGATACAGAAAGTAAAATGAATAAATCGGGAATGTTTAAAAATGTTGAAGAGTTTAAAGCTACTACAGGTGGGCTTATGGCTTTTTTTGAAAACGAAAAAGAAGAATTAATCGAAGCTATCTTAGAAGATGTAATAAAAAGGTCGGTTGGGTTGATTTCTTGGATGGAAGTTGATGAAGTATTGCCTTATTATATAGAAGGACTTATTCATTTAAGCGGACTATTTGAGAGCGAAATTATTAAATTTAACGGAAAAAGTTTAGAATATGATTATTCAAATTACGATAAGCTAAAAAATTGGTATAAAACTACCTATTTGGATTTGGCAAGGTTTTATGTTAATAAAGAGGATGCTAAGAAGTTTTTGAATAAATTCGTTTATAAAGATAAAAATTTTTATCCTTTAAATAAAAAAGCCGACGAATTTGTAAGATACTATTATCAAAGATATAAAGAAATTGGAGATAAAATTTACAAGGAAAAACAATGAAACTTGATTTAAGTGTAGAAAACATTAAAAAACTTAACGAAAAATGTCAAAAGCAAGATAAACATCTTTATGAGTTTTTAAAAGAAGAGTATCCAGATATTAGCACGGAAGATAGGCTTAAATATTTAGCAACGATATTAAACGATCATTTTGAGGATTATAAGTTTGATGAAAATGAGAAAAGATACAAAGAAGATGGATATTCTATTGTGAAATTTTGGCCAAAAGGAGCAAATTAATTATATGCTCCTTTTTTAGCCATAATTCCAAGATAAATTAATACAATTCCATCCATTAAGAAACTAACTCCAACTATAACTCCTACCATAAATGGAGCGCTAAATGGCCATCCAACTATCATTGCAATACCTAAAAGAAAACTTAAAACTCCGTTTAATGCGGCAATACCCCAACCTTTTAAAGGTTTAAGATCAAGTGCCATTTGAAATGATGCAAACGCATCTACAAAAAAATAAGCGCTAAATAAAATAGCAACTGCTGCAATTCCGCTTGCTGGCCATACTAATAATAAAATACCCGTAATTAATAGCATAATTACTTTAAACCAAGCTCCCAAACTTTTTTGATGAGCTTTAAAAGTAACATAGGCTTGAACAATTGCACTTGCAACGAATAAAGCACCTAAAAATAATACAAACGCTAAACTGCCGGCTACTGGATTAACAATTGCTAAAAATCCAGCAATAGCCATAATAACGCCACTAACGATTGATAAAGTGCTAAATTCTTTTAATTTTTCTTTGTCGATGTTGCTTGTAATAAACATCCCACCCTCCTTAAAAATTTTTAACGCCAAATTATAGCTTTTTTTAAATTACTTTGTCAAGTAAGTTGAGCGAAAAAGACTAAAAAAGAGAAAATTAGTCGTCTATTGGTAAGCCCTCCGTTGGAAGTTCTTCTATAAACCATGGGAGTCCTTGTTTGTTTAGTTCATACATAAATGGGCGAGCAGGAAATTCTTCCATATTTTTAACTCCAGGTTCAAACCATGTTTTTGTAGCTATCATTTTGGCTCCAATCATGGCAGGAACTCCTGTTGTATAGCTTACGCATTGAGCTCCTACTTCTCTAAAAGCGCATTGATGATCGCAAATGTTGTAGATATAGTATCTTTTTTTCTTGCCGTTTTTATATCCGGTTACTACTACTCCAATGTGAGTTTGTCCTTTTGTGCGAGGACCAAGACTTGCCGGATCTGGAAGAACTTTTTTTAGAAATTCCATTGGAGAGATTTTACATCCCTTACATACTTCAATTGGCTCTATGCTTGTCATTCCCACATTTTGTAAAGCTCTTAAATGCCATAAATATTTATCAGAAAAAGTCATAAAAAATCTTGCTCTTTTAATTGAAGGAAAGTTTTTAGTTAAGCTTTCAAGCTCTTCGTGATAAAGTAGGTAGCTTGGATATTTCCCAACTTTTGGATATTCCCAATCAAATTTTACGCTCATTGGTTCAATTTCGACCCATTTTCCATTTTCGTAGTATCTACCTTTTTGGGTAATTTCTCTAATGTTAATTTCGGGATTAAAGTTAGTAGCAAAAGGATATCCATGATCTCCCGCATTACAATCTAAAATATCAAGATATTCTATTTCATCAAGCAATTCTTGTGCGGCGTATGCGGTAAATACGTTTGTAACTCCCGGATCAAAGCCGCTACCAAGCAAAGCCATAAGTCCGGCTTTTTTAAAATCTTTATCTTTTGCCCATTGAAGTTTATATTCAAATTTTGCTTCGTCTGGGTGTTCGTAATTTGCCGTATCTACATAATGGGCTTTTGCTTTTAAGCATGCATCCATAATTGCTAAATCTTGATAAGGAAGTGCTACATTTAATACTATATCGCTTTTTGTATCTTTTATTAATTTTGCCGTAGCATCTACATCCATTGCATCAAGAGCGTAGGTTTTAATTTCAACTCCTAAGCGTTTTTTAATATCTTTTGCTATTTCGTCACATTTTGATTTGGTTCTGCTTGCCAAAACTATGTTTTTAAAAACATGATCATTCATTGCCGCTTTAAATGTAGCTACTCTTCCTACTCCTCCAGCTCCTATTATTAATAAATTAGCCATTATTTCTCCTTTGTCCTTCGTTATCCCAAAAAAATACTATCCATTTATTGGTTTTTTTTAAAACGATTTCTGGTTTGTAAATCGTTTTTTCTTTATAAAAAATTGTAGCACTTTTTATAATTTTTGAGGGATATTTCTCTTTTAAAATTTTTACAACTTCATTAAGGGTTTCTCCGCTATCGCTTATGTCATCAAGCAAGAGGATTTTTTGGTATTTTTCTAAATTTGGAATGTTAAATATTTTTGGTTTTTGAAATTTTTTTTCGTTTTCGTAAGAAATTGCGTTAATTGAAAATACATTTCTTGTATTTAATCTTTCAGCTAAAAAATGAGCAAGAGTTAAACCTCCTCTTGCTATTGGAACTAAGGAATCTGGATTGAATTTTTTAATTTCTTTTTCAAGTTTGTCTAAATCTTTTAGAAATTCTTCGTATGTATAAAAATATTTCATTTTATTTCCATTATTTTAATAGGTAATCCTTGTTTGTTCATTTCTTCAAAAAAAGGTTCTGGTTCAAACTCTTCTACGTTTCTAACTCCTTCTTTCCACCAAATTTTTTTAGCCATTAATTTACATCCTATAATAGCGGGCACTCCTGTTGTATAACTTACGCAATGAGCTCCTGTTTCTTGAATGGCTTTTTCGTGATCACAAATATTATAAATGTAATAAGCTTTTTTTTCTCCGTTTTTAATTCCTCTAACGATTACTCCAATGTTTGTTTTGCCTTTGTAGTCTTTTACTAAATCTTGTGGGTCTGGTAAAACTTTTGCTAAAAATTGAAGAGGAGAAATCTTACATCCTTTACATACCTCAATTGGTTCTATACTAAACATTCCTACGTTTTTAAGGGCGTTGAAATGGTATAAATAAGAATCAGAAAAACACATAAAAAATTTTGCTTTTTTAGGTTTTAGAAATTTTACAATGCTCTCAAGTTCTTCGTGCCAAATTAGAATGCTCGTTGCTTCTCCACATTCAGGATAGTTGTGTTTTATTTGAATTTCAAAGGGTTTTGTAGTTTTCCATTCTCCATCTTCCCAATATTTTCCTGGTAAATTAAGTTCTCTAAGATTTATTTCAGGATCAAAATTTGTAGCAAAAGCTCTTCCGTGATTTCCGAAATTACAGTCATATATTTCTATTTCTTCCAATTCATCAAGTAATTTTGCTCCATATTTTGCCATAATGGAAGTAACTCCCGGATCAAATCCACACCCAAGAAGGGCCATCGTTTTTGCTTTTTTAAAATCTTCATCAAGTGCCCATTGTAAATCGTAATAAGTATCTGGATTGTCTTCAGTTTCTGCTAGAGCCGTATCGAGATAAGCAGTAGAGGTTTCTATACAAGCATGCATTATTGGAAGATTTTGATAAGGAAGCGCTACGTTACATACTATGTCTATATTTTCTTTTTTTATTAAATCTACTACGTTTTCTTTTTTATTTGCATCAAGAGCGTAAGTTTTAATTTCAACTCCTAAGCGTTTTTTAATATCTTTTGCTATTTCGTCGCATTTTGATTTGGTTCTGCTTGCCAAAACTATGTTTTTAAAAGTATCTTTGTTTTGAGCTGCTTTAAATGCGCTAACTCTTCCGACTCCTCCAGCTCCTATTATTAATAAGTTAGCCATTTTTCTCCTTTTTTTGGAAAATTATACCATTTTGTTATAATAAAGAAAAAAAGGAGTGGTATTGGAATATAAAGCATATAATTTAAAATCATTTCTAAAAACGCCTTATGCCGATAAAATGGATAAACAAGATATAGAAAATTTAAAATTAGCAGCGCTTGTTTTTCCTTTTAAGGTTAATAATTATACTCTTACTTTAATTGATTGGAATAATTATAAAGACGATCCAATTTTTAGACTTACTTTTCCTAATAAAGCCATGCTTTTGCCAGAACATTTGGAAAAATTAAAAAATGCTTCCGATTTAAAAAAAGCGGTATATGAAATTAGAATGAATCTAAATCCTCATCCAGCTGGACAACTTAGTAATATTCCTGAAATTAATGGTAAAAAATTGGAAGGTTCTCAGCATAAATACAAAGAAACTATTTTGTTTTTTCCAAAACAAGGTCAAACTTGCCATGCTTATTGTAGTTTTTGTTTTAGATGGCCTCAATTTACGGGAATTGATGAGCTTAAATTTCAAAGCAAAGAAGTTGAGATTTTAATTGATTATATTAAGGCTCATCCTGAAATTACGGATATTCTTTTTACTGGTGGAGATCCAATGATTATGAGTTCTCGTTTTTTAAGAGCTTATATAGAGCCTATTTTGAAAGCTAAAATTCCTCATTTAAAAAATATTAGAATTGGTAGTAAAGCTCTTGCGTTTTGGCCTTATAGATTCATTAGCGATAAAGATAGTGAGGATTTGTTAAATTTGTTTAAAGAGATAGTTGATGCTGGATATCATTTGGCTTTTATGGCTCATTTTAATCATTATAGAGAGCTTGAGGGAGAAATTTTGGAAAAAGCTGTAAAAAATATTCAATCTACGGGAGCTATTATTAGAACTCAATCTCCTCTTCTTAATCATATTAACGCAAGTAGTGAAGTTTGGGAGAAAATGTGGAAAAGGCAAGTTAATCTTGGAATGGTTCCATATTATATGTTTATAGCAAGAGATACAGGAGCTCAGCATTATTTTGGAGTGCCTTTGGTTAAAGCTTGGGAAATTTATAAAAATGCTGTAAATAAAGTAAGCGGTTTGGCAAGAACGGTTAGAGGTCCAAGCATGTCGGCAACTCCAGGAAAAATTTGCGTAGATGGGGTTAGTGAAATAAATGGTAAAAAAGTATTTGTTTTAAGAATGCTTCAAGCAAAAAATCCTGAGCTTGTCGATATTCCGTTTTTTGCCGAATTTGACGAAAAAGCTATGTGGATAGATGATTTAAAACCGGCTTTTAGCGAAAAATTTATTTTTGAGTAATTAAGTTAATTCGTTTAAAAGATTAAAATTATTAGAGATTTTAAAAAAATCGATGCTCAAATTTATATTTTTAGTGGTAAAATTGATGATAAGAAAAAAGGGATGAAATTATGAAAATTTCTCTTATTCAACAAGAATATAAAGGTTCTAAAGAAGCCACTATAAAGCATACGGTTGAGATGATAAAAAAAGCAAAAGGGGAGCTTGTTGTTTTACAAGAGCTTCATCAGAGTGAGTATTTTTGTAAAAGTGAAGATACTAAATATTTTGATTTGGCTGAAAGTTTTGAAGATGATGTAGAATTTTGGAGAAAAATTAGTGAAAAAGAAGATATTGTTCTTGTAACGAGTCTTTTTGAAAAAGTAATGGATGGAATTTATTATAATACGGCGGTAGTTTTTGATAGGGGAAGAATAGCTGGTAAATATAGAAAAACTCATATTCCTGATGATCCCGGCTTTTATGAAAAGTTTTATTTTACTCCGGGAGATAAAATAGAGCCAATTAATACAAGCGTAGGAAAGTTAGGAGTGCTTGTCTGTTGGGATCAATGGTATGTGGAACCTTCAAGAATTATGGCTTTAAAAGGAGCGGAGATTTTAATTTATCCAACTGCTATTGGATGGCTTATGTGTCCGGAAAATAGAGTAGATGAATTGTGCGAAAAAGAAAATAATTTAGAAGAAAAAGAAAAGATGTTAAACGCTTGGCTTAGCGTTCAAAGAGGACATGCCGTAGCAAACGGGGTTTATGTCGTTGCCGTAAATAGAGTTGGAAAAGAAAAAGATGACAGCGGATGTTTAGAAGGTATTGAATTTTGGGGAAATAGTTTTGTTTTTGGTCCTCAAGGCGAAGAAATCGTTAGAGCAGATAATAAAGAAAGAATCATTGAAGCCGATTTAGATTTAAAAAGAGCAGCTGAAGTTAGAAAAATTTGGCCTTTTTTTAGGGATAGAAGAATTGAACTTTATGAATGTATAACAAGGAGATATTGTAGATGAAAAGGGCGGTAGTATTTTTATTAGCCTTTTTTTTGTATGGATATGAATTTTATGTGCCTACTAATTATCAAGGGATTACTCCAAGAAATATGAAGATAATAAGATATAGTGATATTGAAGAAATTAATTTTTCCAACTCTTTTGCGTTAATGGATAGCGATTATTTGCCTTTTATTTTGGAGAATAATTTAACTATTTTAACTCCGATAGGAATGAAAAAAGAATATATTTTAAGTAATTACGATTCGCTAAGCAAAATAAAAACAATAGCTAATTTAAGTTTACCAGCTAAGATTTTATTAAGTTCGGTTAATTCTCATTTTAAGGAAGTTAATGCTACGATTAAAGATTTTGAAGAAAAAAAGATAGATGCAATTGTATTAAATAAAAAGCTCGAAGGAGAGCATTATTTTGATTTTTATATACCTTCATATGGAATTGAATTTAATAAATATTTAATAGTAACGAAGCTAAAATCAAAGAATTTATATCACATGAATTTTGAATTCGAAAAATTGTTTGATTTTAAAGTAAAGTCAGTTTATGATTCTTTGATTTTAACTTCTTATTATCTTGGTAAAAAAATAGATTTTAATAAAGTCTTGTTTGAAAATTACTATGCTAGTAAAGAAAAAAACGAAAAATTAATCGTTGCCATTACTCCAAATTGGCCTCCTTTTGATATTTATGAAAATGGAATTTTAAAAGGGATAGGAGTTGACTTTTTTAAATTAATCGCTAAAAAAGCGGAATTAAAATATGAAGTTAAGCTTATAAATTATTGGCCAAAAGTTTTAGAGTTAATAAAAGAAAAAAAGGTTGATTTAACTCCAAATACTTCTGAAACGGAAGATAGGAAAAAATATGCAATATTTTCAAAACCTTATTATTCGTTTCCTTTAGCTATTGTTTGCAATAAAAATTCGAATATAAAATCTTTTAGGGAGGTTAAAAAAATTGCGGTTGGAAAACATTTTACTGCTGAAAAATTAATGAAAAAACATTATCCAAATTTAACTTATATTGAAACGAAAAATGTAACGGAGGCTTTAAGTTTGGTTTCTGAAAATAACGATATTTGCGCCGTGGATATGCTACCAACCATTTTATGGTATATACAAAAAGAAGGATTTTACAATCTAAATCTTATTTATCAAACTCCTTTTAAGTTTAATCTTCAAATTATGATTAGAAAAGATAAGCCCGAATTATTAGAAAAAATAAATTATGCAATCGATCATTTAAGTGACGAAGAAAAAAACAAAATAGTAAAAAGATATTTAGGAGGAATTTTACAGGAAGAAAAAAGAGGTTATAATCTCGTTTGGTTATTTTTAGGTATCGTAATAATTGTAATATTTATCTTTATATTTAGCTTTGCTATTGCTAAGTATAGACGAAAGGCCTTAACCGATGAGCTTACCAATATTTGGAATAGAAGAGGAATTATAGAAGAAGCTAAAAAAGTTGGAGTTAATAGTAGCGTTTTGTTTTTTGATATAGATCATTTTAAGAAAATTAACGATACTTATGGACATGAATTTGGAGATTATGTATTAAAAGAGATCTCAAAGCTTATCTCTTCAAATATTAGAAGTTTAGATATTTTTGGTAGATGGGGAGGGGAAGAGTTTATAATTATTTTAAGAGGTACTACTTATGAAAAAGCTTTGGAAATTGCTGAGAAATTAAGAAAAAAAGTAGAAGAGCATAATTTTAAAGGAGTAAAAGTTACTATTTCTCTTGGAGTTGCTTCTTTTGATGGAAATTTGGAAGAATCTATTAATAAAGCGGACATGGCTTTATATGAAGCAAAAAAAATGGGTAGAAATCAAGTAAAAGGATTAAAATGAAAATAGCTCCAAGTATTTTAAGTTGTGATTTTGGTAGATTGGCCGAAGAAGTAGAAGCTATTTGTAAAGCCGGAGCCGATTTGGTTCATGTTGATGTGATGGATGGACATTTTGTGCCAAATTTGACGATGGGACCGATGATAGTTAAAGCCGTAGCAAATGCAAGTAGCATTCCATTGGATATTCATTTAATGGTTGAGAATGTTCCTTTTTTTGTAGATATGTATGCTAGTTTAAAGCCCGAATTTATTAGTTTTCATGTAGAGGAAGAAAAACACATTAATAGGGTGATTGAGCAAATTAGAAGTTATGGCATTAAACCAGCGGTAGTTTTAAATCCAGCAACTCCGGTAAGTTTTCTTGAATATATAGTTGCCGATGTTGATATGGTTTTATTAATGAGCGTAAATCCGGGATTTGGGGGTCAAAAATTTATACCAAGCGTGATTGAAAAAATTAAAGAATTAAGAGAACTTGGAAGTAAAAAAAATCCAAATCTTTTAATTGAAGTAGATGGTGGGGTAAACGATAAAAACGCTAAGATGCTTAAAGAGGCTGGAGCCGATATTTTGGTTGCTGGAAGTTTTGTTTTTGGAAGTAAAGATTACAAAAAGGCAATTGATAGTTTGAGGGGCTAAAATGAATATGCCATCAAGATATACTTATAGCGATTATAAAAGATTTGAAGGCGATTGGAAATTGATAGATGGGTTTTTATATGCCATAACACCAAATTCTTTTGGAAAACATCAAGGGGTTAAAAACTTAATTAGAGTTTTTGATAAAGAGCTTGAAAGTTGTAAGTGCGATATTTATCCAAAAAATGAAAATACGGTTGTTAGACCTGATCTTGGAGTTTATTGCAAATATTTTGAAAAATATCCAAAAATTACTTCAAAAATCGTTATTGAAATTGTTAATGATTCTACGGCAAATAAGGATGAAAAAATAAAATTTGAAATTTACGAAAAAGAAAAAGTAGATTATTACGTGTTGGTATATCCGGATTTTGAAAATAAAGTTTCCAACAATAAAAATGGTTTTGATAAAGTGTATGAGGAAGATGGGAAATATAAGTTTGATCTGTGTAATATTGAAATTGATTTTAAAAGAGTTTTTAAATGAAAGTAAAAATTTGTGGAATTACAAATTATGAAGATGCAAAATTAGCTTGCGATTTTGGAGCCGATGCGTTGGGATTTGTATTTTATAAGCCTTCTCCAAGATTTATTGAAGTAATAGAAGCTAAAAAAATTATACAAAAACTTCCTCCTTTTGTAACAAAAGTTGCTCTTTTTGTAGAAATGAGCGCTGATGACATAAATGAAACTATGGAGTTTTTAAAAGCGGATATAGCTCAAATTCATTTTGATGTTGACAAAAATTTTTTAAGTAAATTAAATTGTAAGTATTTGCCCGTAGTAAGAGCTAAAACAAAAGAAGATATAAATAAATTTGAAGGGTATAAAATAGTAGATGCTTTTGTAAAAGAATACGGAGGAAGCGGTAAGAGAGTAAATATTGAATGGTTTGAAAATAGAGATAATTCAAAAATAATTTTGGCTGGAGGATTGACTCCAGAGAATGTGAAAGAAATTAAAAAATATGGGTTTTATGGAGTTGATGTTAGTAGCGGAGTAGAAAAAGTACCTGGTAAAAAGGATAAAAATAAACTTAAAAATTTTATTGAAATTGTAAAGGGATGTAAATGAAAAGTATTAATCTTATATATGAAGGCAAAGAAAAACTTGTTGAGTTTTTAAAAAGTTTGCCTAAAAAAGAAATTTTGCTTCAAATATTTTGCGGAGTTGTAAAAAAAGAGAAAATAAAAGAGATTATAACTTTAATAAATAAGCACGCTCCTTTTATTAAGGTTATTGGAACTACTACCAGTGGAGAAATTATTAACTCCAAGGTTACCGTTAATAAAATAGTTTTGAGTTTTTCTATTTTTGATAAAGCTAAAGTTAAAACTTTTTTTGTGAATAAGATTGATTCTAGTTTTGAAGTTGGTAAAAGTTTAGGAAAAAAAATAGGAAATTCAAAGGTAGCTATTATTTTTTCTAACGCTTTTTATATTAATCCAGAAGAATTTTTAAAAGGCGTTAGTGAAAATACTCGTGCAAAAATTGTTGGAGGATTGGCGGGAGATAATTTAAATTTTCTAAAAACTTATGTTTTTGATAACGAAAAAATTAGTGAAAGAGGAGTGGTTTGTGCGGTAATAGATGGCGAAATTTTCGTAAACAATACTTATATTTTTAATTGGCAACCAATTGGTAAAAAAATGAAAATAACAAAAGCGTTTAAAAATATTATTTACGAAATAAATAATAAGCCTGCTTTGGAGATTTATAAACATTATTTTGGAGAATTGAGTAATGATCTTATAAAAGTTGGAGTAGAGTTTCCTTTAATGGTAAAAAGAAATGGAGTTGAAGTAGCAAGAGCATTAATTAAAGCAAACGAAGATGGAAGTATAGTGGTAGCTGGTAATATTTATGAAGGCGAAGATGTTAGATTTGGTTTTGGGGAGGTTGACGCTATTTTAAAAGACGATAAAAAAATGCTAGAAAAAATTTTGAAAAATCCTATTGAGTCTATTTTTATTTATTCTTGCGTTGCAAGAAAAATATATCTTGGGAGAAATATTGAATATGAAATTTCTGCTTTTTCAAAAATAGCTCCCGTTAGCGGTTTTTTTACTTATGGAGAATTTTTTAACGATTTGTTTTTTAACGAAACTATGGTAGTTTTAACTTTAAGCGAAAGCGATAGAAAAGTAGAAGTTCAATATGATGATAGGGAAGATAGCGATAGACTTTTTACGATAAAAGCTTTATCTCATTTAGTAAGGGTAACTTCGGAAGAATTGAATGAACTAAACGAGAATTTAGAAAGAAAAATTGAAGAAAAAACTAAGGAAATTATAGAAAAAAATAAAGAACTTGAATATTTAATATCTCACGATAGTTTAACCGGGCTTTATAATAAGTTTGAATTTGATAAAGATATGAAAAAGCTTAAAAAGATAATGTTAATTGATATTAAAGATTTTTCAAAAATTAATGATTCGTATGGAGAAATGATAGGTGATGAGGTATTAAAAGAGTTT
Source organism: Nautiliaceae bacterium (assembly GCA_027063595.1). Classification (GTDB taxonomy): domain Bacteria; phylum Campylobacterota; class Campylobacteria; order Campylobacterales; family Nautiliaceae; genus Caminibacter. The sequence continues at coordinate 12,907 of JAMORJ010000053.1, forward strand.
GGAAGGCTTTTAAAAAGCGTTGTGGATTTGAAAATATATAGAATAATGGCTGATCAGTTTATTATTGGAGCATTTGAAGAAGTTGATTTTAGAAAAGTTTACGAAAAATTAAAAGATATTCTTAAAAAGCCGTTAAAAGTAAAATACGATGAAGCTGAAATTAGTTTTGATGTCATAATAAGAGCTGCGGTGGTGAGTAATTTAGAAGATATGAAACTAAAAGCGGATTTATTGTTAAAGTATATGAAAAAGAATCATTACGACTTTTTAGAATATTCAAAAGATTTAAAACTCGAAGAGAAATTAAAAGAAGAGATTGAAATTATTAATATGGTAAAAAGGGCTTTAATAGAAAATAGAGTTGTACCTGTATTTCAAAAAATTTTAAAAGATAACGAGACTTATTATGAAGCTCTCGTTAGAATAAAAGAAGGAAATACTTTAATTTCTCCTTATATATTTTTGGAAGTGATTAAATACACTGATTATTATTATGATTTAACGAAAACCATGATAGAAAAAACTTTTAAAATTTTTAGCAAAAGAGACGAAAAAGTTTCTATTAATTTATCTTATTCCGATATAAAAAACGAAAATATGGTTGAGTTTATAAAAGAAAAAATTGAAGAATACGGTATGAAAGGAAGGGTTATTTTTGAAATTTTAGAAGATGAGCATGTAGAAGATTTTGATATGTTAAAAGATTTTATTAAAAAAGTTAAGGGATGGGATATAAAAATAGCACTTGATGATTTTGGAAGCGGATATTCCAATTTCTTTTATTTAACGGAGATTAAACCTGATATTATAAAAATTGATGGAAGTTTAATTAAGGATATTGATAAAAACGAAAAACTTTATATTATCTCAAAATATATTCACCAGTTTGCAAAAGAGATAGGATGTGATACTATTGCTGAGTTTGTAGAAGATGAAAAAGTTTATCAAAAAGTAAAAGAAATTGGAGTTGATGGCGTTCAGGGATATTTTATAGAGAAACCTAAGGTAATTGAATGAAAGCTTTTGTTCTAAAAAAAATAGCCGAATTTTTAAAAACTCATAAATTTGTAAAAAGAGCATTTAGAGTTGATGAAAATATTATTTTTATGCAATTTGACGAAGATAAGGTTTATTTTGATTTAACTAAAGGAAGCGGAGATATTTATATAAATATTGATTATCCTCTTGTTAGAAAATTTAAAGCTCCTTTTGATATTATGCTTGAGAGAAAATTTACAAAGTCAAAAGTTTTTGATGTAGGGGCTTTTGAGAGAATACTTGAAATTGATGTTATGTGTTTTAATAAATTTAAGGAAGAAAAAGTTACGATTAGATTTGAATTTACAGGTAGATATACGAATGCTATTATTTTAGATGAAAATAGAGTAGTTTTAGAAGCTTTAAGGCATATTGGAGAAAATTTATCAAGTAGGATTGTAAAGCCAGGGATTAAATTAGAAGAATTGCCTTCTATTGAGATAAAAGAAAAAGAATTTGAAATTAAAGATTTAGTAAAATACACTCAAGAAGTTTTTAATAAAAAATATCAAACCCGTTTAAATCAAAAAAAGGCTTCTATTCTCTCAAAAATTGACAAAAAAATTAAAGAAATTAAAAATAAATTGGATAAACTCGAAAATAAAGAAAAACTTTTGGAAAAATCGTTATTGTATAAAAAATACGCTGATGTAGCCATGGCTAATTTATATCAAATAACACCTTATATGAAAGAATTAAAAACTTTTGATTTTGAAGGGAATAAAATAACTATTCCTGTGCCAAAACTTAAAAATATAAATGAAATTGGAAATTATTATTACAAACTTTCTAAAAAAGCAAAAAGAAAAGCCGAAAATCTAGATATTGAAAAAAAATTTTTGGAAAATCAACTTAAGTTTTTAAAAAACTACAAGAGACTTGTAGAAAATGCTAAAAACATTAGCGAACTTAAAACTTACGAACCTCCAAAAAAAGATAAAAAAGAAGATGAAAATATCGCAAAGTTTTATTATGATGATTATTTAATTTTAGTTGGAAAAAATGAAAAGGGAAATGTAAAGTTACTAAAAGAAGCAAATTCAAACGATTTGTGGCTTCATATAAAAAATTTGCCGGGAGCTCATGTGATTGTAAAGAATAATAAACTTTCTTTAAGTGACGATATAATAAAAAAGGCGGCAAAATTAGCCATAGCTTTTAGCGGAAAAGAAGAAGGCGAAGTTGACTATACTAAAAGGAAGTTTGTAAAAATTAAAGAAGGAGCTAAGGTAGAATATGGAAAATATGGAACTGTTAAGGTGAAAATATGATGATTCATAATATAACCTGGATTAATCAAAATTCTCATATTCCTTCTGTTGTTATGGCAGATTATGTAGGAAGGGAATTTGTAAGTAAAGAAATTCAAAAAGTAATTAACGAAGAAAAAGAAAGAAAAATAGAAGAAATTAGACCTGTTGAAGAGATTGAAAAGATATTGGCGGATGAAGACGAAAAAGAGCAAGTTGAAAAAGAAGCTCAAAAACATATTGATATAAAGGTTTAAAATGAAAGAGAGAATAATAACAAGTATAGTTTTGTTGATAATTTTATTAGTTGTTGGGTTGGTAGATAATGTGTATTTAACGGGACTTTTAATTTCCATAATTTCTATTTTGGCTATGTTTGAAGCTAAAAATCTTTTTAGGGTTGAAGATAGCGTTTTTTATTTTTTGTCGCTACTTTCAATTTTGTCTATTTTTATAAATCCTTTGTTTATTGGGGTAGTAGGGGTTTTGGGAGTTTCTGGATACGTTGCTTTTTATCAAAAGGAAATTAATTTAATTTCGATTGCTATTTATCCGTTTTTGCCTTTGATGGTTTTATTTGAACTTTATTTAAAAACCTCTATGAATATGATTTTTTATTTAATTTTGGTTGTAGCTTTGACGGATTCTTTTGCTTATTTAATCGGAAAAAACTTTAAAGGGCAGTTTTTTAAAAAACCTTTTTCTCCAACATCTCCTAATAAATCTTGGGAAGGGGTAATAGGAGGGGTATTGATAGGAAGTGTGACTGGAGCGTTTGTTGGAATGATGTTTTTTAATTTTTTAGAATCTTTATTTATATCTTTTGCGCTTAGTTTATCAAGCGTATTTGGAGATTTATTTGAAAGTTTTTTAAAAAGAAGGGCTGGAGTAAAAGATAGCGGAAATATTTTACCGGGACATGGAGGGATTTTAGATAGAATAGATGGGTATTTATTTAGTGCTCCTTTACTTTTTTCAATAGTTATTGCAATAGGGTATGGATGTTAGTATTAGGCTCTACCGGAAGTATAGGTGTAAATACGCTTGAAATTGCAAAAAGGTTTGGTTTTGAGATAGAGGCGCTGGTTGCAGGAAATAATTATGAGCTTCTTAACCGCCAGATAAAAGAATTTAAGCCTAAATTTGTAGCCGTTAAAGATAAGCAAACTGCTCAAAAAGTAAATTTTGATAAGGTATATGTAGGAATTGATGGAATAGTTGAAATTTTGGAAAAATCAAAATCTAAAATGGTTGTAAATGCATTAGTTGGTGAAGCTGGACTTATTCCTACTTTAAAAGCGCAGGAACTTAATAAAAAAATAGCTCTTGCAAATAAAGAATCCCTTGTAATTGCTGGAAAATTTATCGATTCTTCAAAAATAACCCCTATTGATAGCGAACATTTTGGACTTTGGTATCTTTTAAATGGGAAAAAAGAGTTTAAAAAACTTTACATAACGGCAAGTGGAGGCGCTTTAAGAGAGTGGCCCGTTGATAAGTTAAAAGATGCAACTCTTGAAGATGTGCTAAAACATCCAAACTGGTCAATGGGTGTAAAAATAACTATCGATTCGGCTACAATGGTAAATAAACTTTTTGAACTTTTAGAAGCCAGATGGCTTTTTAACACTTCCAATGTGGATGCTTTTATTGAAACAAAATCTATAATCCATGCATTTATAGAATGGATAGATGGTTCTACCACCGCACATATTAGCAGAACTGATATGAAACTTCCTATTGCTTTTGCCCTTTTGGGAGATGTGAATGAAAATATTTTAAAACCTGTAAATCTTTTGGAAATTGGAAGTCTTGAATTTAGGAAAATAGATGCAAGTAGATATCCCGTATGGGAGATAAAAGAGAGTCTTTTAAACAATCCCGATATGGGGATTGTTGTAAATACGGCAAATGAGGTTGCTATTGAAAAGTTTATAAAAAGAGAAATAGGCTTTTTAGATATAAGTAGACAGATTTTAAAGACTTTTAAAGAGTTTGAGGGTGTTAAAATTAACGATTTAAATGATGTTTTTGAAATAAAAAAAGAAGTTTTAAGGTTTTTAAATGGAATTTGATAAGCTGTGGAGTGTTATTAAACAAGAACTTCCGTGCCGTATTAAACTCAAAAAAGGTTTAAGTGTTTTTGCGCTTAACCGTTCGAAATTTGAAGGCTGGTTGAAAGTTGAAATATGTGATGTTTTATTTGAATATTCAAAAAATTTAAGAGTAGAAGAAGGGTTTGTTGATATTTTGTTTGAAGAGTGGTTTATAGAACTCAAAACGGTAAATACGAGTTATCGGTTTAATGAAATTGAAAACAAAACAAAACCTATAACAAAGAATATAGAAAGTATCGAAAAAGACATTATGAAGCTCAGTAAAAAAGAGGGCAAAAAAGCAGTTTTATTCGTCGTTTTTCCTTTGGATGAAAGAAAGGAATGGAATTATCATATTTCAAAAATCAAGGAAAAATGCAAGATTTTAAAAGAAGAACCGTTTGAGTTTTTTAATTCGATAAAAGCAAAATTATATATGGGGCTTGTGGAATGAGAGTTATACTTTTTGATCTTGATGGAACGCTTATAGATTCTACCGAGGCTATTCTTTACGGGTTTAGGAAAACGTTTGAGAAATTTGGAAAAAAACCTCCAAAAGATGAGGATGTAAAAAAACTTATAGGTCTTCCTCTTGATATTATGTTTAGTAATCTTGGAATAGAAAAAAAAGTTGAAGAATTTGTACAGACATATAAAAGTATTTACAAAGTAATTTCAAAAGATATGACCGTTTTGCTTCCAAATGCTAAAGAAGCGATACTTTTGGCAAAATCTTTTGCCAGATTAGGAATAGTTACTACTAAAACGGGAATATATTCAAAAGAACTTCTTGCGTATTTTGGAATTATGAAATATTTTGATGTTTTAATAGGAAGAGAAGATGTAACAAATCCAAAACCTCATCCAGAACCAATATTAAAAGCTATTTATAGGTTAAAAGCAAATAAAGAGTCTACTTTCATGATAGGAGATACTTGTTTAGATATGATAAGTGCAAAGGAAGCTGGAGTTATTGGGATTGGCGTTGAGTTTGAATATGATAAAAAGTTACACGAATGTGCTAAAATAGTAAAAAAAGATGTTTTAGAAGCTGTGAAGTTTATTAACGCTTTTTCTAACAGCAAATAAATTACAAAAAGTTACATTAAAGTCAAAAAGTAGGAAAGAAAAATTTAAATAAAAGGAAAATTATGCTATATTAAGATTACCAAAGTATTTTTAAAAAAATAATAAAGGATAAGGATGTTACAAATTAGATGGCACTCTCGTGCGGGACAAGGTGCGGTAACAGGAGCTAAAGCTTTAGCGGATGTTATGGCAAGAACTGGAAAATATGTTCAAGCTTATTCTGTTTATGGTGCTGAAAAAAGAGGTGCACCAATGACGGCATACGATAAAATTGATGATAAACCAATACTTGATCATTCAAAATGGATGAGACCTGATTATGTTTTAGTAATTGACCCATCTTTGGTATTTCAAGAGGAAATAGTAAATAATACAACTGATGATACGGTATTTATAGTAACTACTCATATGGATAAAGAAGATTTGTTAAATGTAGCTAAACATCTTCAAGGGAAAAAAGTATATGTAATCGATGCTATTAAAATTTCTCAAGAAGAAATTGGAAGAGCAATTCCAAATACTCCTATGCTTGGAGCTTTTGTAAAAATTAGCGGTATTATTCCTTTTGAAGATTTTTTGGTATCTATTAAAGATATTCTTTCTAAATTTCCTCAAAAAATTATTGATGGGAATTTAAGGGCGATTAAAAGAGCTTATGAAGAAGTAAAGTAAGGAGAAATTATGGCTACACCAAAAGAAATGTTGACTACTTGGGATAAAGTTCAATTTGCAGCTATTCTTCCTGCGTTTGAAGATCTAGAACATAAAAAAAGAAGCAAATTTCATTCATATAATTATTCTGTAGCGGATTGGAGAGTTGAAAAACCAGTATTTAATAGAGAACTTTGCATAGATTGCGATTTTTGTTGGGTAAGTTGTCCTGATAGTTGTTTTATGGTGGAAGAAGTAGTAAATAAAAGAGGTAAAAAACAAGCAAAAATTGTGGGAATTAATTATAATTTATGTAAAGGTTGCGGAGTTTGCGTTGATGTTTGTCCAACGCCTATTAAATCGCTTTTAATGTTTCCTGAATATGTTGATACTGAAGAAGCGTTAAAACAATGGCCTAAAAAAGATTAAAGGAAGACAATGGCACAAAAGTATGAATTGAAACAAAGAGAAGTTTGGGATGGAAATTTAGCGGCGGCTCATGCTTTACGCCAAGCTCAAGTAGATGTTGTTGCGGCTTATCCTATTACTCCATCGACGCCTATAGTTCAAAACTATGCTCAATTTTTAGCTGATGGGTATGTAGATGGTGAATTTGTAATGGTTGAATCTGAACATTCGGCAATGAGTGCTTGTGTTGGAGCGGCAGCGGCTGGTGGAAGAGTAGCGACGGCTACATCAAGTCAGGGTTATGCTTTGATGGTAGAAGTTTTATATCAAGCAAGTGGTATGAGACTTCCAATTGTTATGACAGTTGTAAATAGAGCGTTAGCGTCTCCTCTTAATATTCACGGAGATCATTCTGATCTTTATCTTGGAAGAGATGCTGGGTGGATTCATTTAATTGCAAACAATCCTCAAGAAGCATATGATTTAACTTTATGTGCGTTTAGAATTGGAGAGGATGAGAGAGTACGCCTTCCGGTTACTACTAACCAAGATGGATTTTTAGTATCTCATACAGCTCAAGTAGTTGAACCACTTAGCGATGAGGAAGCTTATAAGTTTGTTGGAGATTATAAACCTAAATATCCTATGCTTGATACTAAAAATCCTGTAACGTATGGTGCTCAAACCGAAGAAGAGTGGCATTTTGAACATAAGGTAAATCAACATAAAGCTTTAATGGAAAGTTTTCCTGTAATTGAAGAAGTATTTAGCGAGTTTGAAAAACTAACGGGCAGAAAATACAATTTGGTAGAAACTTACAAACTTGACGATGCGGATATTGCGTTAGTGCTTATGGGAAGTGCGTTTGAGACGGCTATGCTTGCCGTTGATAAAGCAAGAGAAGAAGGAATTAAAGTAGGGCTTCTTATGCCAAGAGTGTTTAGACCGTTCCCATATAACGAAATTGCTAAAAAACTTAAAAACGTAAAAGCTGTTGCGGCACTTGATAGAAGTGCTCCTATGGGAACTACTGGTGCTTTATTTAACGAAGTATCAGCAGCTTTAATGGCAAATGGACAAAGCGCTATTATGACAAATTATATTTACGGGCTTGGTGGAAGAGATACGACGGTTGAGCATATTTTAGAAGTAATTAAAGAAACAAATGAAAATAAAAAAGCTAATAAAAGAGTTACGCCTCTTCAAGGATTTATAAATCTTAGAGGTCCAAAACTTTCTTTTAATTAAGGAGACGGAATGAAAAATATTACTAATTTAAAAGAATTTGCTTGTACTCCTGATAGATTCCAGGGAGGTCATAGACTCTGTCCTGGATGTGCTCATAGTATGATAGTTAGAGAAGTAGTTAACGCAACTGATGATGATTTGGTTATTTCAACGGCTACAGGATGTTTGGAAGTTTGTAGTGCGATTTATCCATATACTTCTTGGGATGTAAGCTGGATTCATATTGGATTTGAAAACGCAGCTGCCGCTATTAGCGGAGCTGAAGCAATGTATAAAGCTTTAAGTAAAAAAAATAAACTTTATAATCCAGATAAAAGAGTTAAATTTGTAGCATTTGGTGGAGATGGTGGAACTTATGATATTGGTTTTCAATCTTTATCGGGTGCAGTTGAGAGAGGTCATGACTTTTTATATGTATGTTTAGATAATGAAAATTACGCAAATACTGGTGGTCAAAGAAGTAGTTCTACTCCCCTTGGAGCTCATACTACGACTACGCCAAGAGGTAGGGTTTCTTATGGTGAGAAGCAAAGAAAAAAAGATTTAACTATGATTATGGCAGCTCACGGATGTCCTTATGTGGCAACCGCAATTCCAAGTACTAAACATTGGAAAGATTTAGCAGTAAAAGCCGCTAAAGCAATTGAGACGGTTGGACCTACTTTTATTAATGCTTTAAGTCCTTGTACAACCGAATGGAAATTTAAACCGGAAGAAACAACAGAAATTGCTGATTTAGCAGTTGAAACTTGTGCGTTTCCTCTTTATGAGATTGAAGATGGACGTAAATTAAGAATTACTTATAGACCAAAAGTAAAACTTCCAATTGAAGAATATTTATCAAGACAAGGAAGATTTTCTCATTTGTTTAAACCAGAAAACAAATGGATTATTGCTGAATGGCAAAAACAAGTAGATGAGTATTGGGATTATTTACAAAGAAGAGAAGAGGCTGGAGTTTAAGCCTCTTTATTTATTTTTTTTAAACTAATGGTGTCTGTCACTATATAATGTAGAAAGATCAAAATGAATTTAAATCCATTTTTTTCTTTTTAGCCAAATGAAAATACCAAGAGCAATTGAAATATTTATTATCCAAACCATTAAATATCCGTATTTCCACTCAAGTTCTGGCATATATTTAAAATTCATTCCGTAATTTCCAACGACGAATGTTAAAGGTAAAAAGATTAATGAAATAGCGGCAAGGCGTTGCATGGCTTTGTTCATGCGGGTTGATAATATACCCATGTGAAGATTTAAAAGATATCCAGTTCTATCAAGTAAAGTTCTTGATTCATCTATTAGATATTTTAAATGCTCATTTAAATCTATGAATTCGTATTTTAGTTCTTTTCTAATGGTAGGAGGAAATCTATTATAAGCTTTATTTATTACGTCTTTTTCTTGAACGGTAACTTTTGCAATTCTATTTAAAGTTCTTCTTGCATAGTATATGTCTTTTTGAAGTTCGTCTTCTTCGATAGTTTCTCTAAAAATATTATCTTCTAAATCTTCTAAAGCTTCGTCTATTACATCGATTATGAGTATCGTATTATCAATTAGAATATCGGCGATTAGATATGTTACATATTCAAAATTTTGATTTGAATATCTTTTTTCGAATTTTCTTGCAAGTTCAGTAATAATTTCTTTTTCTTCGGCTAATACGAAAAATTTGTCTTTAGTGATAATAATGACTACATTATTGTCATCATATAGTAAATGTTCTTCTTCGTCGAATTTAATATATTTAAGGATTATTAATTTAAAATTTTCGGTTTCCTCGTAAGTAATTGATTGATCTTCACTTTGAATATCTTCTATGAAACTTTCTGGAAAACCATTATTAAGAAGCCACTCTATTATTTCTTTTTTATGAACGGTAGAAAAGATTATTTGTTTTTGATTGTTGTTTAAAGAGATGTTTTCGTGTTTTTCTAAAGAGTTGGTAAATATAAACATATCACCTCCTTTTGGAGGTTGCAGGGGCTAAAAATTTAAAAAAATTTATAGCCTCTACAACCTAAAATTTATTTTCAAATTATAACGAAAAAAAGGAAAAAAGTTAAAGATTTATACTATTTTCCCATATTCCATGAAGGTTACAGCCTTCTTTTGTCGTTAATTTTTTAGCACCATTAAGGTTTACTTTAAATGCGGCATATCCTATTGTTTTTTCCGGCTCAAAACTTATCGACTAATTTTGTCTTTATAAAGTTCGATAAAGTCTATCCAATAGTAGAAGTGCTAGGATGAATTATTCTTTTGTACCTATCACTTCAATGAAAATATATTCTTAAAAAAATCATCCAAGGATGGCGATTTTTTCTTTTTCTACATTACATACGTTTTTAATTTTTGAAGGGTCAAGTTTTAATTTTTCGTTATCCATAATAACTATTTCTTTATCTAAGATATGTTTTGCAACTTTTTTAGCAGCATTTAATGAATGCATATAACAACTTCCACACTGATAAATATTTGCTTCTGGAATTTCGTTTGTATCTAAAATATTTTGCATTGATTTTTTAAATGCGTTTAACACTTCTTCGTCTTTAGGTTCTCCTATTACGCTCATATAAAATCCGGTTCTACAACCCATTGGAGAAATGTCTATTATTTCGTAATTTGGTAGATTTTCTCTCATATATCCAGCAAATAAATGTTCAAGCGTATGCATTGCTTTTTCACTGATGATTTCTTTGTTTGGTTTTGCAAATCTAAGATCATATACTGTAATTGTATCTCCTTTTGGAGTTTTCATTTTTTTTGCTACTCTAATTCCTGGAGCTGGCATATTTACGTGATCTACTAAAAAACTATCAAGCATTGGCATAATTTCTCCTTTTTAGGTGTATTTTATCAAAATAAATATAACGAAACTAATTATAAAAAAAGGAATCGAATATTTATGAAATTGTAAATAAATTTTTGAATCTTTGTAAAATCTCAATGCAATGAGGTTTGCCATTGACGAAATTAAAGTTCCATTTCCTGCGATATTTACTCCATATGCTATGTCTAGATATTTGTGAGAAAATTGAGCAATAAAAATAGTAGCTGGAACATTTGAGATTATTTGAGATAAAGCTGTAGATAAAAAAAAGATTTCTTTAGAATTGAGATTTGAAATTAAAGAGGAGATAGGTTGACTTTTTCCTAAAATTTTAAAGTCTATAAACATCAATATAAAAGTTGCTATAAGAAAATAATCGATTTGTCTAAAAATTTTTCTATTAAAAACTAAGTAAAAAGTTGTGATAATTATAAACGCATAAAAACTTTTGTGTAAGTTAAAAAGTACTAAAAAAATGATCATTAACGCTATGGATAAGTAGAAATTTTTTGGAGATGGAGTTATTTCTTTTTCGATGATTTTTATTTTTTTTGAGGGAAACGAAAAATAAATAAAAATTAATAAAATAATTGTTAATTCTAAAAAAAGAGGTAACATTTTATAACTAAACTCTAAAAAAGATGTGTTCATTAAATGAAAAAGGTATATATTTTGCGGATTTCCAATTGGAGTTAGTAAAGATCCGCTATTTACGGCTATTGCTTCAAAAATAAGAAGTTTTGAGATATCGTTTTTTATAAAGTTTTTTAGAGCTAAAATAAGCGGTATTAATATAAATAGCGCTATGTCATTTGTTAAAAACATGGATAAAAAAAGAGCAAAAAATACAAAAGTTAAAGCTAATTTTCTTTCGGTATTTGTTTTTAATAAAATTTTTTTTGCAATTATTTCAAGGTAGTGTGTTTCTTTAATAGCAGTGGTTAAAATCATTAGGGAAAAAAGTGTAAAAATGGTAGGGTAATCTATATATGTTAAATATTCTTTTATGTTTGAGGGTTTAAACAATATTAAAAACAATGCTAAAAATATAAAAAATAAAAATTCTTTTTGCAAAAATTTCATGCGAAATTATATCCTAATTTGATATAAAATATTGTTTGATTTTTCCTTTTAAGAAGGAATTAATAAGAAAAAGGTTGTGGTTTTATATTAAATTATGTAAAATTTCATTTCAGTTCTCACCTCTTCATTCCTTGGAAGGGTTGCAGGCTATAGCCTGTTAAGGAAGAGGGAGGCTAAACCCAAAAAACAAAAAAATATAAACAAGGAGCTTAAATGGCATGTAATGTGACTATGAAAGATTTACTTGAGTGTGGTGTTCATTTTGGTCATCAAAGAAGAAGATGGAATCCAAAAATGAAAAAATATATTTTTGGAGTTAGAAAAAATATTTATATTATCGATCTTCAAAAAACTCTTAGACATCTTAAATATGCTTGTAATGTAGTAAGAGATGCAGCAGCAGAAGGAAAAACTATTCTTTTTGTTGGAACTAAAAAACAAGCGGTTGATGCAATTAAAGAACATGCTGAGAGAGCTGGAATGCCTTATGTAAATCACAGATGGCTTGGAGGAATGCTAACTAACTTTAAAACTATTCAAAAATCAATTAGAAAACTTGAAATTATCGAAAAAATGCAAGAGAGTGGGCAAGTAAACTTGCTTACTAAAAAAGAAAGACTTATTCTTGAGAGAAGAAGAGCAAAACTTGAAAAAGTACTTGGCGGTATTAGACATATGAAAAAATTGCCTGATATGCTATTTATTATAGATACCGTAAAAGAAAAAATTGCAGTGGCAGAAGCTAATAGACTTGGTATTCCAATTGTTGCGCCTGTTGATACTAACTGCGATCCTGATTTAATTGATTATCCAATTCCGGCAAACGATGATGCGATTAGAAGTGTAAACTTGTTGTGTAAAACAATTGCTGATGCGATTATTGAAGGTAAAGAAATGGCTGAGAGCGCTGGTGAGGGTGAGCCTGTAAGCGAAGAAGAAATAAATCAAGAAATTAAAGAAGTAAAAGAAGAAGCGGCAAACGAGAATAAAAGCGAGGAAGAGATTAAAGAAGAAATAGAAGAAATTAAAAAAGAGGAGGCGTAAATGGGAGCAATTACTGCAGCAATGGTAAAAGCGCTTAGAGAAAAAACTGGCGCTGGAATGATGGATTGTAAAAAAGCATTGGTTGAAGCAAATGGAGATGAAGAAAAAGCGATTGAAATTTTAAGAAAAAAAGGTCTTGCAAAAGCGGCTAAAAAAGCTGATAGAAACGCTGCTGAAGGAAGAGTTGAGGTATATATTTCTCCAGATTACAAACTTGGAACTATGGCTGAAGTTAACTGTGAAACTGATTTTGTTGCAAAAACTGATGAATTTATTGAATTTACAAAAGAAATCGTAAGAACTATTGCAACAAACGATATTGCTGATGTAGATTCTTTAATGAAAACTCCTTTTGGAAATTCTACTTTTGAAGAAGAGCTTAAAGTTAAAATTGCAAAAATTGGAGAAAATATAGTTGTTAGAAGAATTGCTTCAATTAAAGCGCCAGAAAACGGTATTGTAAATGGATATGTTCATGCTGGAGGAAGAGTTGGAGTATTGGTAGCCGCTGCTTGCGATAAACCTGAAACTTGTGAAGCAATAAAAGATGTTTTAAGAGATATTGCAATGCATATTGCAGCGATGAAACCTCTTTATTTAAATCCAGAAAGCGTTCCAGCAGATGTGATTGAAAAAGAAAAAGAAATTGCAAGAGAACAATTGTTAAAAGAAGGAAAACCTGAAAACGTAATCGATAAAATAATTCCAGGTAAAATAAAAAAATATTATCAAGAAGTATGTTTAACTGAGCAAGAATACGTAAAAGCTGAGAAAAAAGAAAGCGTTGCAGAAGCGTTAAGTAAAGCTGCAAAAGCGGCTGGAGGAAGTGCAAAACTTGTTGATTTTATTAGATTTGAAGTGGGCGAAGGACTTGTTAAAAACGCTTGCAATATGGCTGATGAGGTAGCTAAGGCTCTTAGTTAACTTCTTTTCTTCTTATCTTTTTCTTCTCTTTATAATTTTTTCTTATAATTGTTGAAAGTAGTTATTAATTTTGTTTTAATATAAGGGTCAATGTTTTTTTAAGGAGAAAGGATGAAAATTTCCATTGACCCTGTTACGAGAATTGAAGGACATTTAAAAGTTGAAACCTTTATTGAAGGAAATAAGGTTGTAGATGCCAAAGCTCATGCCGATATGTATAGAGGAATCGAAAAAGCTTTAATTGGATATGATTATTTAGCTGCAATTCAGATTACTCAAAGAGCTTGTGGATGTTGTCCTTATGCTCACGCAGAAGCGGCGGCTTTGGCTATTGAAGATGCTTTGGATATTGAGCTTAATAAAAATGGAAAGCTTTTGAGAAATTTGATTATTGCAGGGTATAAAGTTAACGATTATGTTTTGCATTTTTATACTTTAAGCTCTCTTGATTTTATAGATGTTACGGCTATTTTAAACTACAAGGGAAATAGTGATAAATTAAATCAATTTAAAGAGGTAGTAAAAAGAGAACTTCAATCAAAATCTATTTTTCCTTCTCCAATTTTTACAAATCGGTATAAAGGAAATTATTTAGAGTTAAAAGAACTAAATATTGCTTTAATTAATCACTATTTAGAACACTTTGAATTTCTAAGAAAATCAAATGAGCTTGTTAGAATTTTTGGTAGTAAAGCTCCTCATATGGTAAGTATTGAGGCGGGTGGAGTTACTACAAAGCCTACTCCTGAGAGAGTTTTAAAATATATTGAGCTTTTAAAAGAGGTAAAAAAATTTGTAGAGGAAAAATATATTCCAGATGTTTTGATTGTTGGAAGTCATTTTAAAGAGTATTTTAAAATTGGAAAGGGAGTTAATAATTTTTTGAGTGTTAATACGATTTTGGATTTAGATGGGAATTATCTGTTTTGGGATGGGTTTAGTAAAGATTTTAATATTCCTGAAAAGGTTGATCCAAACGAAATAATTGAGTATCAGGATTATTCTTATTACAAAAGAGATGGAGCATATAAACCTCTTGAATTACAAGAACTTTTGCCTTTAAGTTTAGAAGAATTTAAACAAAACAAAAAGAAATATTCATGGTCAAAAGCTCCAAGATATAAAGATGAAGTTGTAGAAGTTGGACCTGCTGCCGTGGTGATAAATAATTATTTAAGAGGGAATAAAAAAGTAGTCGATCTTGTTGATAAATTTAATAAAATGCTTGGAATTACGATAAAAGATTACAATTCGGTTATGGGTAGACATTTAAGCAGAGCTATTCTTTCAAAAATAATTGTAGAAAAACTTGAAGAGTGGATAAATTTAGTAGATATTGATGAATTAGGATTTATTCAGTTAAAAAATGTTCCAAATAATGTAAGAGGAATTGGGCTAACGGAAGCTACGAGAGGAGTTTTGGCTCATTTTACTGATATAGGGGAAAATGGTTTTATTAGAAATTACGATATGGTTGTTCCTACTACTTGGAATATTTCTCCTCTTGATGGAAAGAATCGTCATGGAGCACTTGAAGAGATGTTAATTGGAACAAAAGTTAAAGATCCTAAAAATCCAATTGAAATAGCGAGAATAATAAGAAGTATAGATCCTTGCCTTGCTTGTAGTGTCCATTAAGGAGGGGAAAATGAATAGAAGGGAATTTTTAAAAAAAGTATATGATTTTTTGGTAATGAGTTATCTTGGAAGTTTGATAACTTTTGAAGAACTTGATGCTTTGGAAAAAAGTATAAATAAACCTACTATTGTTTGGTTACATGCTCAAAGTTGCGATGGTTGTTCTACCTCTTTATTAGAAGGCGAAATTCCTTTTGAAGATATTTTGTTTAAATTTGCAAATATTGCTTTTCATCCTACTATTATGGCGGCGACTGGGGAAGAAGCATTGAAGCAATTGATTGAAGCGAAGGATGTAGGGGATTTTATTTTAGTTGTTGAAGGAGGAATTCCAGTTGCCATGCCTCATGCTTGTATTTTTGGGGATAGATTTATTACTGATTGGATTATAGATCTTGCTAAAAAAGCAGATGTAGTAATAGCAGCTGGAACTTGTAGTAGTTTTACTGGAATTTGTGCGATGGATGGAATGTATACGGGAGATGTTAGTTTAAAAAGATTTTTACGAGATAACAATATTGAAACGCCGGTAGTTAATCTTCCAACTTGTCCAATGAAGCCTCATCATTTTTTATATGTATTTTTTTATTTTTTAAAAACCAAAAAACTTCCGCCTCTTGATAAAGAAAATAGACCTAAAGAAATTTTTGGAGAGACGGTTCATGATAGATGTATTTATTATCATGATTATCAAGAGAAAATCTTTGCTAAGAAAATAGGAGATAGAGGTTGTTTATTTAAACTTGGTTGTCAAGGACCTGTAACTTATAACGATTGTGAAAAAAGTAGTTTTAGATATGATAAATACAATTGTATAAAATCAGGGCATCCTTGTATTGGATGTGGAAGTGAAAATTTTCCAAGGAAAATAATGTTTAAAAGATATGATGATGAAAGAGAAATAAAAAAATATAAAGATTTTAAAAGGATTTTGTAATGATGGATTTAATAAAATCAAAAATCTTTTTTAAAATTGTTGTAATTCCTGCAATTATAATATCAATAGTTTTGATAGGAGCTTTTGTTTATTTGGTGTTATTTACTAATGACATGTTGAATACTCAAATAACTAATAAATTAAATGGTATTATAAAAACTTATGAAACTTTTTCTAGGGATTCTATTGAAAAAGGTCAAAGACAAACTTTTCGAGGTGTACTTGATAATACAAAAAATATTCCCGGTGTTGTTGGTGTTTATGCTTATAGTAGAGAAAAATTAATGCTTTATAAGGATCATACAAAAACTGTAGGGCTTCCTTTTGTAAAAAAAGATGGAAAATTTTACAATCCTAATTTGAAATATTATGAAAAAACGAATGGGCTTTGGATGAGACCAGATTGGTGGTATGTCGATTTGAAAGATTCTGTTGTTGGATGTAAATATAAAAAAGAAGGAAATTGTGCCAAATGTCATTATGCTTTGCCAAATATTAATTTTAATAAAGATGGATTTGGCAAATTAAAACTTGATAAACATATGTTTTTAGTTGGATATAAAATTCCTGTTCAAAGTGATTGCATAAAATGTCATACTCATTGGAAGCTTGGAGAGAGTGCTGGTTATTTAGTAGTTAAAGTTGATGTTACTCCTGAAAGTAAAAAAATTGAAGCTTTAATTAATAAAGTTAAAATTTTTGTGTTTGTATTGTTTTTGATTGGTATTTTGGTGTTTGGTTTTATTGTATTTGAAGTTGGTAAATTAAGAAGCGGTTTAGTAAAATTAAGAGATATTACACAAGATTTGGCAGAAGGTGAGGGTGATTTAACAAAAAGGGTAAATATTACTTCAAAAGATGAATCTGGAGAAATTGCTAATAATTTAAATAAATTTATTGAAAAAATTCAAAATATTGTGGATGATTTGAAACATTCCGTAAATAATTCTATTTCTATTTCAAAAGAGCTTGAAAAGGCAATAAAAACAACTGAGGGTGTAATTGAAGAACAAGGAAAGTTAATTAATAAAAATAATTTGTTAACTTCTGAGATAAAAAAAGAGATAGATGAAACTACTTTAAATATTCAAAAAGCCTCAAAAGATATAGAAACGACTCAAAAAGTTTTAGATGAAATGGTAGGTAAATTGAATAAAGTTATTGAAAAGATTCAATCCGAAGCTCAAGAAGAACTTGAACTTTTAAATAAAGCAACTGCTTTGGCTGAAAGATCTAGTGAAATAAGAGATGTTTTAAATATTATTAAAGAAATTTCGGATCAAACTTCACTTCTTGCTCTTAATGCAGCAATTGAAGCGGCAAGAGCAGGAGAGCATGGAAGAGGATTTGCCGTTGTAGCGGAAGAAGTTAAAAAATTGGCCGAAAAAACTCAAAAAAGTTTAAATGATATCGATGCCGTTATTAATTTGATTGTTCAGGATATTTTGGATATTGAAGAAAAAATAAAACACAATGCGGAAAGTTCGAAAGAAATTCTTGAAGTTTCAACTGAGTTGGCTCAAAAATCTCAAGAGAGTATGAAAAAACTTTATGAAACTATAAAAGCTACGAAAGAAGTTGAAAAGTCTTCTTATAAAGTTTTAGATGAAACTAAAGAACTTGCTTCCTTATCTACTTCAATGACAAAAGAATCTAACGTTTCAAAAGAAGTAGGAGAAAAAATTCAAAAAGTTTCGAATAATTTGATTGCTCTTATAAATAGATTAAAAGAAATTACTTCTAAATTTAAAACTTAAATTTATTAAGAGCTTCTTGAAGCTCTTTTATTATTTTTATGTCTGGAATTTTTTCTTTTTTTATTTTTTTTAAATTTTTAAAAGCTATTTTATATATTCCATCTTCGTCAAAATATCCGCTTGAACCTTTTAGGTTGTGTAGAGCTTTGTAGATTTCTTCTTTGTTTTGTTCTTTAATGGCTTTTTCTAAAGTATTGATTGATTCTTGAGTATTTTTTATAAAAATATCTACTAAATTTTTAGCCTCTTCATAAGAAAAATCGAATTTTTTTACAATTTTGGTTATGATGTTTTTAGCGGTTGGAATGTATTTTTTTAATATATTTTGTAGTTGGGTAATATTTATTGGTTTTGTAATAATATCATCCATCGTTTCTAGAATTTTTTCTTTTTCTTCTGGTAGAATATGAGCTGTAAGAGCAATAATTGGAATGTTTTTTTTCTTTTTTATTTGTTTTGAAGCTTTTATTCCGTTTAGTTTTGGCATATTAACATCCATTAAAAGTAGTTTATAGTCGTTATTTAAGGCTTTATCTATAGCTTCTTGACCATTTTTTGCAATATCTACAAATAATCCTAATTTTTGAAGTATTTCTTTGAATAAATGAATGTTAAATTCATTATCTTCGACTAGTAAAACTTTTTCATTTTTAAAAATTATTTTTTCTTCTTGTTTTTTTTCTAAATTATAAAGTTTATAATAAAGTTCGTATAAATAGTTTGGAGTTTTTTCTATTACAATATCTGCTGGAGGAGTTGTAGATATTGTTAAATTTCCATTTTTTGTATCTATTTCAAATTGTTCTAAAAATTTTGCTATTTCTTTTTCGTTTGTTTTTACGCTATTTATTTTTTCTTTTAATCTTTTTTTGTTGCATTCTTTAAGTGGCAATTTAAAGTAAAATTCACTTCCTTTATTTATTTTGCTTTTGATTTTTAGTTTTCCTCCCATAAGTTCTATTAATTTTTTTGTAATTGGAAGTCCAAGTCCCGTTCCTTGGTATTGGTCTTTTTTATCACTTTGAATATAAGCTTTAAAGATATCGTCGATTTTATTTTTTGGAATGCCTTTTCCCGTATCTATTATTCTAAAAGTTAAATCTCTTTCCAAAATTACTTTTACTTCTCCTTTGTTTGTAAATTTTATTGCGTTGTTTATTAAATTTGTTAAAATTTGGGTGAGTCTTAATTCGTCGAACTTAAAACATTCTTTTGAAGTTTTTATTTCGAGTAAAAAATTTAAATCTTTTTTTTCAGCTAAAGGTTTTAAAGTATTAAAAACTTTGATAATTGTTAGGTATAGATTATTTGGTTCTATGTTTAATTCTAGTTTGTTTGCTTCTATTTTCGAAAAATCTAAAATCGTATTTAAGATATTTAGCATTGTATTTGAGGATTCTTTAATGATGTTTAAATATTTTTTTTGTTTTTCGTTTAAATTGGTTTGTTCTAACAGTTCGGTATATCCTATAATTGAGGTTAGGGGAGTTCTAAGTTCGTGCGAAATGTTTGCTAAAAATTGAGTTTTTAATTTTTGAGATTCTTCTGCTTTTTGTCTTGCTATTTCTAATTCTGTAATGTCGTTGAGAGTGAGAATCGAATATTGATTTTTAGAGAGCTTGAATGTGCTAATGAATAAAAGAAAATATTTTTTTTGATTTTTGCTTTCTAAGCAAACTTTGATAGGTTTTTTTAGAGGTTTGTTGAAATCTATCTTATGAATGCAATCTTTTAGCAAAAGATTTTTAAATTTATATTTTTCTCTAAATTCTTTTATGTTTTTGAGATTAAAAAATTTTAAGAAGGCTTTGTTTGCAAGAAATGGTTTGTTGTTTTTTCTAATTAAAATCATATTATTGGTATTATTTAAAGTATGGGCGAATAAAGCTTTTTCTTGAGCAAGTTTTTTTCTTGTTTCTATAAGTTTTGTAATGTCTTGTTTGATAGAAATAAAAGAGACTATTTTATCTTTCTCTTTTATAGGAGCTATAACGCTATATACATAGTAAGCTTTTGCATCTTTTCTTTTGTTTTTTAAAATTCCTTCCCAAGTTTTTCCCTTTAATATGGTTTGCCACATATTTTCGAAAACTTTTTTGGAAACGTCTGGATGTCTTATTATACTGTGAGGTTTTCCGATTAATTCTTCTTTAGAATATCCGCTTATTTCTTCAAATTTTTTGTTTACATATGTTATTATTCCATTAGGATCGGTTATCGAGATTATAAAAGAGTTGTTGATGATATCAAAAAATTGTGGTAGAAATTTTTTTTTCAAAAAAATCCTTTTTATTTAAATTATACCAAAAAGGTTTACATGTTAAAAGCAATTAATTTAGCGCATAAATTTGATTATTTGTTGTTTGAAAGTGTTGACTTAGAGGTAAAACCAAAAGAAAAAATAGCAATCGTTGGGAGTAGCGGAAGCGGGAAGTCTACTCTTTTGCATATTCTTTCAACTTTTTTAAAACCAAATAGAGGAGAAGTTTTTATAGATGAGAGAAATATTTATTCTTTAAGCGAGGAAGAGTTAATTAAAATAAGAAGAGAAAAAATTGGAATAGTTTTTCAATTTCATTATCTTTTTAGTACTTTTAGCGCGTATGAAAATTTAAAAGTAGCGGCTCTTCTTAGCAATAAAAAAATAGATTTTAAATTGTTAAAAAGACTTAAAATAGAAAATGTAATTTATCAAAACGTTCAAACTCTCTCTGGAGGACAACAGCAAAGAGTAAGTATAGCAAGAGTTTTGAGTAAAAAGCCAAAAATTATTTTTGCTGATGAGCCTACTGGAAATCTTGATATGGAGAACGCTTTGGAAGTGATTGAGGTTATGTTTGAATATTGTGAAAAAAACAATGCTTCTTTAATTACCGTAACTCATGATATTGAAATAGCAAAAAAATTTGATAAAGTTTACGAATTAAAAAACAAAAGGTTAAATTTTTGGAGTTAATTGAATTTTTAACGCCGGTAAATGTAGTTACTTTTTTGTTATTATTTATCAGGATAAGTGCTTTGTTTTCTTTTTTGCCTTTTTTTAATTATATGAATATTCCAGTGGTTGCTAAGGCCGCTTTTAGTTTTTGGTTAACTATTTTATTTTTTCCGATTGTGCCAAAAGTTAATTTTGAAATTAATCTTATTAATTTAATTTTAGCTATTTTTAACGAGGTTGCTTTTGGTTTTTTTGTGGGAATGGCTCTTAATTTAATGTTTGATGTCTTGAAATATGGAGCCGAACAAATAAGCTTTGTAATGGGTTTTACAATGGCAAATGTAATCGATCCAAATTTTGGAGGGCAATCTACTATAGTTGCTCAATTTTTTATTTGGGTAGCGATTTTAATTTTTCTCTCTTTTGGGGGCGATCATTTGGAGATTTTATTAATTAGCGATATAATGAAAAAGTTGCCTTTTGGAGCGTTTTTTAATTACCATAGCGTATATGAATATTTTTTGGTTTATATGAAAAAATATTTTTTATTGGGAGTTGGTTTTGCTTTTCCAATTTTAGCGATTTCTCTTATGGCTGATATAATTTTTGCTATGATTATGAAAACGATGCCTCAATTTAATCTGCTTGTTGTGGGATTTCCTATAAAAATTTTCGTTTCTTTTCTTGTTTTAATGGCGATTTTGGGTAGTATGATGGTAATGTTTTCAAATGAATTAAAAGAAGCTTTTAGAGCCGTTTTAGCTTTTGTTTGAAAATCTATAAGGAACTGAGAGTAGTTTTATTTTTTTAAAGAACTCTATAAATTTATCAATTAGTTTTTTGTCTTTTTCTATTAAGATGTATTCGTAATTTTTAAAAAAAGCGCTTACTGAATAATTAGCGCTTCCAATGATTAGATATTTATTGTCTACGATGCTCATTTTTATGTGCATTTTCGCTTTTTTTCCGTTTTTATAGTTTTTTCCACTTAAGAGATATACTTTGATATTTTTAATTGCCGCTAAATTTGGAATGACGCTATAGCGATATTTTGCTTCTTTTTTATCTGCTATGATTTCTATTTGCGCGCCGTTTTTTGCCGCAATTTTTAAAGCTTTTGCTAATTTTTTATTTGTAAAGGTATAAATTATCATTTTAATGTTTTTAGCGTGAGAGAATAAATTATAAAGTCTTTTTTGAGCAATTTCTCCTTCCATTGGCATAAAGTAAACTTCTTGGGCAAAAAGAATTGCTCCTATTAGGATAAGGAGTATTTTTTTCAAATTTGCTCCTTTTTTAATATAATTATATAAAAAAACAAGGCGGGAGATGAGAGTTTTACTAATTAGCGAAAACGTGACTATTCAAAAACTTTTTAAATTAGCGGCTGAAAAAAGAGGCGATGAAATAGAAATAGGCGGTAAAGATTATTTGCCAGAAGGTGAGTTTGACGTTGTTTTCGTAGATAACGAAATATTAGATGAAGAATTGTTAAATAATTTAAAATCGACCTTTAATAATGCTAAGTTTGTATTGATTTTAGGAAAAAATGAAGAGAAAAAAGATGGATTTGATGAATATTTAATAAAACCTTTTTTACCTACGGATTTGATTGCTCTGCTTGATAATATATTAAATTCTCCTTCTCAAGAAAATTTTTCAGACGATTTTGATATTGAGGATTTAGATAGTTTGGATATAGATAATGAGGCTTCAGATGATTTTGATATAGGGGATATTGACGATGTGTTTGTAGATGATGAAGAGTTAAATACTGAAAGTTTGGATGATGATATTGAAGAAGATGTGGAAGTAAACGCAGATGAACTAATAAAAGA
>JAMORJ010000054.1 GCA_027063595.1 Nautiliaceae bacterium
GTTTAAATATAAAAAGTTTAATTAAAAATTGAGATATAAAATTATGCATTTTTTAATGTAAATTTTAATAAATCAGCTATTGTTTTTTTAAGCTTGCTTCTTTTTACTACCATGTCAATAAGTCCATGTTCAAGCAAAAATTCCGCTCTTTGAAAGCCTTCTGGTAAATCTTCTCCAATAGTTTGTTTTATAACTCTTGGACCGGCAAATCCAATCATAGCTCCCGGCTCTGCTATAATAAAATCTCCTAAAAATGCGAAACTTGCGCTAACTCCTCCAAAAGTTGGATCTGTTAAAACCGAAATGTAAGGCAATTTATGCTCTGCTAAACTTGCCAAAGCCGCGCTTGTTTTTGCCATTTGCATTAAAGAAAATGTAGATTCTTGCATTCTTGCTCCACCGCTTGTTGAAACGATTACGAGTCCTTGATTTTTATCTATTGCTCTTTTAACAGCTCTTACTATTTTTTCTCCTTCGACGCTTCCTAGGCTTCCTCCCATAAAGTTAAAATCAAATACTACAAGTTGCGTAGGTATTCCGTTTATTTTACACTCTCCCGCTATTGCTGAACTTTTTCTTCCGGTTTTTTTGTAATTTTCTTCTATTCTTTTTTTATAGCTTTTTTTATCTACGAAATTTAATGGATCAGTAGGTTCTAAATTTTTGTCGTATTCTACAAAAGTTCCTTCATCGGCTAGTAATTTTATTCTATTTTCTATATTCATCCTAAAATGATATCCGCATTTTGGACAAGTGTTGTTTTCTTTTTGAACTTCTTTATAAAAGCTAATAGCCCCGCATGCTGGACATTTTATCCAAGTAGTTGATTTTTCTTGCGTTGGTTGAGGGCGTTTGAATTTTTTTAAGAAATCGCTAAAACCCATTTGTTATTCCTTTATAATCGATACAATTTCTTCTAAATTTTTATAATCTGGCGCCATTACTATTAAATCGTCTTCAAAGTGCCAAAAACAGTCGCTATTATAAAATTTCGCTGCTGCTATATCAAATTCTCTAATTTCTCCTTTATAAATTACCGCTTTGCTTTTTTCTCCATATGCTAAAGATAAACTTAAAGCTCCCGGAGCTCTAAATTTTAAACCGTGTTTATGTAATTTTTCTACGATATCCGGATTTTGATAAGCTTTTTCAAAGATTACGACATCTCTTCTAAAAGTAGCTGAAAATGGTTTTCTAAACAAATTATCAAATTTTTTGCCGTTTTCATCTCTTATAAAATAATCTCCATTGCTCAAATTTACAATAACACTTGCTATATCTTCAAAATAAATGCTAGTTCCAAAATATGGAATATTGTTTGATACGTTATAGCTTCCATCGATTGGGTCTATTATTATGGTTTTGTCTTTTGAATTATCTATAAAACCTGCTTCTTCGCTTAAAATATTTCCAAATTCGCTTAGTTTTTCTATTAAAATTTTTTCTGAGATTAAATCTATATTTAAACTTCTATCTCCTCCAAATCCGATGCCTTTTTCTTCGAATAAATTAAGTTCTTCATGTAAAGCTCTTATTATTTTTAAAGAACAGCAAAGAGCCGAGTCTATAAAGTTTTGAGATAGGCTCATTTTTCTCCTCCTAAATTTGGCCAAGGAATTGGATTAAAGTCTTTATCAAATACGCTTGGAGTTCCTCTTGCTCCAAGTTCCATGGCGGCTTTTTTTGCTTTATTTAATTTTTCGTTGAATTTTTTAATTTCTTCTTTTGTTGGATGATAATTTTTCCATTCTTTGTTTCCGCTAAGTACGGCTTTTAATCTTTCATACTTTTCTTTATCGTTTTTTCCAGCTAAGATGTAATAGCTCATAGCTTTTGCGTCTTTGTGGAAAGGTAAAGGCATTAATATTACATGAACTTTATAATTTTTTTCAAGTAATTCTTTTTTTTGTTTTTCCATCATTCTACAGAATGGACATTCTGGGTCTGTTATTAAATAAATTTCCTTATCTCCTTTTCCAAAAGTAAACATTACTCCTTGTTTAATAATTTCGGTATTTTTTGGAAAATTTGGAAGAACTACTTGCTTTGTTTTATTGTTTATTACTTTCCCTAATATGGTATATTTTTTATCTTTGGTTACATAAATAATGCCTTTTCCTCTTGGAGTATCAAGTTCTACAATATAAAAGCCTTCTTTTTGGGTAGCTTTTATTTTTATTTTTTTGTCTTTTAAAAGCGGAGCTATTTGATTGTAAATAGGCGTGGATTTTAAAATGTTAATTGTTTCTTTTTGAGGTAATAGTTTATCAAAAGAAAATAAGCTTACCGCTATTATTGAGGTTAATAAAAATTTTTTCATTTAATCTCCTTTAATATTTTCTCTACTACTTCTTTTGGATTTTTTGCCTTGTATATTGGTCTTCCAACTACAATGAAATCAACCATGTTTTCTTTTGCCATTTTTAAGTCGGCTACTCTTTTTTGATCGTTGCTTTCTTCTTTAAACGGTCTTATTCCGGGAGTTAAAGTAATAAAATCGTTTGAAGTTTCTTGTTTTATTTTTTTGGATTCCCAAACGCTACATACTACTCCATCAAGTCCGGCTTTATAAGCTGTTTTTGCAAATTCTATGGCTTTTTTTTCCAAATCTTCGTTATAGATTTTTTTGAATTCTTCGTTTTCAAAGCTTGTAAGTGCGGTTACTGCTAATACAAGAGGTCTTGTTTTAAATTTAGAGAGTCTATTCATTACTTCTTCCATAGCTCTTTTGCCGCTACTTGCATGAACGTTAAACATTTGTACATCAAGCTTTGCTATTTCTTCGGCGCTATCAGCCATTGTATTTGGAATATCATAAAGTTTTAAATCCAAAAATACATTATAGCCTAAATTTCTTAATTTTTTAATAAATTCGTTTCCATCTCTTATATAACTTCTAAATCCGACTTTTAGCCATAAATTATCGGAAAATTCTTTTAATTCGTTTGCTAATTTTAAATTTGCTTCTTGACTTGGATTATCAAGTGCTATACATAGTTTCATTAAATTTCCTTTATTTGTCTACTTTTGGTAAGGTTATACCTTTTTGTCCGTGGTATTTTCCTTTTTTGTCTTTATAACTAGTTTCGCATATTTCATCATCGGCGCTAAGAAAGATTAATTGAGCTATCCCCTCGTTTGCATAAATTTTAGCTGGGAGCGGAGTAGTATTGCTTATTTCTATAGTAATATGACCTTCCCATTCCGGTTCAATTGGAGTTACGTTTACTATAATTCCGCATCTTGCATAAGTACTTTTTCCTACGCATATGGCAAGAACGTCTCTTGGCATTTTAAAATATTCTATACTTCTACATAAAGCAAACGAATTTGGAGGAATAATGCAATCGCCTTTTATTTTTACTACATTTCTTTCATCAAAATTTTTTGGATCTACTATTGTAGAGTTTATGTTTGTAAAAACCATAAATTCATCACTTACTCTTATATCGTATCCATACGAACTAACCCCATAGCTTATAATGCCGCTTCTTACTTGTTTTTCTTCAAAAGGAGTTATCATTCCAAATTCTTTTGCCATACGCCTAATCCATTTGTCTGATTTAACTCCCATTTTTATCCTTGTTTTTTAAAATTGTATCAAAAATATGTTATCATTTTAAAAGTTTGGGTTATAAATTTTTGAAGGAGAAATAATGGATTTGAAAGATTTAAAAAGGCTTCTTGAAGCGTTTGATAAGTCAAAAACAAATATTTTAGAACTTGAAACAAATGATTTTAGAATTTATCTTGATAAATCGACAAATGCAAATGTTACTCCTCAAGTTCAAGTGCAAAACGAGCCTCAAGAAAAAGTTGTTCAAAAAATTGAAGCAAAGCCTGAATGCGAGGTTGAAGGAGATATTATAACTTCTCCAATGGTTGGAACTTTTTATCAAGCTCCAAGTCCTGATAGTCCTCCTTATGTAAAAGTAGGAGATAAAGTTAAAAAAGGTCAAACTTTGTGTATTATTGAAGCTATGAAAATTATGAACGAGCTTGAAGCTGAATTTGATTGCGAAATTTTAGAAGTTTTAGTTGAAGATGGTCAGCCTGTAGAATTTGATACGCCACTTTTTAGGGTAAAAAGGCTTAGCTAATGAAAAGAATTTTAATTGCAAATAGAGGAGAAATCGCTCTAAGAGCAATAAGAGCCATTCATAAGTTAGAAAAAGAAGCGATTTGTGTATATTCAAAAGCGGATAAAAATGCAATTTATTTGGAATTTGCCGATGGAGCTATTTGTATTGGGCCTGAAAAAAGTGCCGATAGTTATTTAAACATTCCTGCCATTATTACTGCTGCCGAAATGACAGAATGCGATGCTATATTTCCGGGATATGGATTTTTAAGTGAAAATCAAACTTTTGTTGAGGTTTGTAAAGCTCATAATATAAAATTTATTGGACCTTCTTTGGAAGTTATGGAACTTATGGCAGATAAGTCTAAAGCTAAAGAAGTAATGAAAAAAGCCGGAATTCCAGTAATTCCAGGAAGCGATGGAGCTATTAGAGATGTTGAAGAAGCTAAAAAAATTGCTCGTGAGATTGGATATCCTGTAATTTTAAAAGCTGCAGCTGGAGGCGGCGGTAGGGGAATGAGAGTAGTTGAGAATGAAGGTTATTTGGAAAATGCGTTTTTAGCGGCTAAAAACGAAGCAGCAAGTGCGTTTGGAGATGATACCATTTATATGGAAAAATTTATTCAAAAGCCAAGACATATTGAAGTTCAAATTTTAGGAGATAAACACGGAAATGTAATTCATCTTGGAGAGAGAGATTGTTCTTTACAAAGACGCCATCAAAAATTAATTGAAGAATCTCCTGCTGTTATTCTTGATGAAGCTACTCGCAAAAAATTACACGAAACGGCTGTAAAAGCAGCAAAAGCAATTGGCTATTATTCGGCTGGGACTATTGAATTTTTAGTAGATGAAAATTTGAATTTTTATTTTATGGAAATGAATACAAGGCTTCAAGTAGAGCATCCAGTAAGTGAAATGGTGACTGGAGTTGATTTGGTTGAATGGATGATAAGAATTGAAGAAGGCGAAAAAATTCCATCTCAAGAAGAAATAGAATTTAGAGGCCATGCAATTGAGTGTAGAATATTAGCTGAAGATCCAGAGAAATTTATTCCAAATCCGGGTAAAATTCAAAAACTTTACATTCCTGGTGGAAAAGATGTAAGAGTTGATACTCATATTTATGCTGGATATATTATTCCTCCATATTACGATAGTATGATTGCCAAAGTTATAACTTGGGGTAAAGATAGAAATGAAGCTATAAAAGTTATGAAAGAGGCTTTAAGAGAATTTAAAATTACTGGAATTAAAACTACCATACCTTTTCATTTAAAAATGCTTGAAAATGAAGACTTTTTAAACAATAACTACGATACTAAATACCTTGAAACTAAGGG
Source organism: Nautiliaceae bacterium (assembly GCA_027063595.1). Classification (GTDB taxonomy): domain Bacteria; phylum Campylobacterota; class Campylobacteria; order Campylobacterales; family Nautiliaceae; genus Caminibacter. The sequence goes on from JAMORJ010000054.1 coordinate 5,425, forward strand.
ATTAGCTTAAAAGATTTAAGCTCTCCCTTTAGAGTTCCTATTTTTAAAACGTTTAAAACTTTTCCTTTAAGTGTAACCCAATTGCTTGAATTGATATCTAAAAATAAGATTCCTTTATCGCCGGCGAAAACTTTATTGTAAAGGTTAGCTTTTATTTTTATGATTTTACCTTTTTTTAGTATATCTACATCTACTCTTCCTGTGTGTTCTTCTCCTCCAAGAGCTTTAAATGTTTGATGATTGTTTTTTAGAAGTTTTGGAAGATTAAAATAAAGCGTTAAAACGTCATTTTTTGCAAAATAAGGCATATTTTTTTTATATGCGAATTTATCGTTGTAATAAGTGATTTTGGTTATTTTTTTGTTTTTGTAGTCAAATTCGTATATTGCTAAATATTTTTTTTTGTGATTGTGTCTAATTATTAGTTTTATAAATTTTTTTGGTATTAAAATTCCGTTTTTAACGATTCCTTCTGAAGTGTAGTATTGTTCTACGTTTGCGATTGATTTGATAAAACCGGTTGTTGTTGTATAAGTTGAAATTTTATAATGGGTTTGATTTACTTCGTATTTTGCTTTTATAATTGCTACTTCTTTAAATATTCCAAATCTTGCCGAATATTTGGCAAGCATTGTTTTTGAATATGCTAAAATGGCAATTATTAAAAGTAATATTACTCTCATAAATGACCTTTTTTATCAATTATATCAAAAAGGAAGAAAATGAAAATAGTTTTTTTGGATGCTTTAACGCTTGGAGATGTTGATTTGGATAGATTTAAAGAATTTGGTGAAGTTGTTATTTATCAAACTACAAAAAAAGAAGAAACTTTAAATAGAGTAAAAGATGCTGATATTGTGGTTACTAATAAGGTAGTAATTGATAAAGAGATAATGGATGAGAGTAATATTAAATTTATTCAAATAGCGGCTACTGGTATGAATAATGTAGATTTGGAATATGCTAAAAAAAAGAAAATTTTGGTAAAAAATGTGGCTGGATATTCTACAAATTCCGTAATACAACATACTTTTGCGTTGGTTTTTGGGCTTATTAATAAAATTTGTTATTTTGATAAATATACAAGAGAAAAGTACCCAAATAGCGAAATTTTTACCCATATTCAAAATTGGTTTGAAATAAATGGAAAAAAATGGGGAATAATTGGGCTTGGCGAAATTGGAAAAGGAGTAGCAAGAGTAGCCAAAAGTTTTGGGGCTAATGTAGTTTATTATTCTACAAGCGGAAAAAATAACGATAAAGAATTTAAAAGAGTAAGTTTGGATGAGGTTTTAAAAAGCGATATTATTACTATTCACGCTCCTTTAAACGAAAATACTAAAAATCTTTTAAATTACGAAAAACTCGAGAAAATTAAAAATGGAGCTATTTTAGTAAATGTAGCAAGAGGAGGAATTATAAACGAAAAAGATTTAGCAAAGATTTTGGAGAAGAAAGATATTTTCGTAGGGCTTGATGTTTTTGAAAAAGAGCCAATTGAAAAAGATAATCCTTTATTAGAATTTAAGGAAAAAACTCTTCTTTCTCCTCATGTTGCATGGACGAGTAAAGAAGCAAGAGAAAAGTTGGTAAATGGAATTTATGAAAATATTAAAAATTATTTGTCGAATTTTTCCAAGTGATTTGATTTGATTACTTTTTTTAGAATTTTTACATATTCTTCTTTTAGTTGAGAATAGTTTTTTAAAGTAGAAGCCGCAATTAAGCCCGTAAATTTTTTATTTTCTTTTTTATAT
>JAMORJ010000055.1 GCA_027063595.1 Nautiliaceae bacterium
GCTTTAATAAAAGATTATATGTAGGTTATTTTTTTAGGAGCTTTACAATTATTCCTTTATCGAAATATTTTTTTATTTCTTCTACTTTTTGAGGAGTAAGATTAAATATATTTTTTTCGTAATTTAAAAGAGGAGTGATATCTCCTTTTGCAAAATAATCTCCGAATATGTTGCTAACTCCGCTGCTGCTTTCAAAATGAGTAATAAAGTCCATTTTAGTTTGAAGTTTTATTTTCTCAATCACTTTTTTTGTAATTTTAGTGTTTTTTAAAACATTTTTGATTTCTTTTATGACTTTATCTGGATTTATTCCTGGATTGATAGTTGCTAAAACGATAAATAATCCTTTATCTTTTAACTCCATATCATAAGCGTAAATTTCGCTTACCAATTCTTTTTGATTAATTAATTTTTCTTTTAAAATTCCACTTTTTCCACCGCTTAATATTTCAGCGTATGCATTTAAAGCAAAATGATCTTCGTGGTTAAACTCTGGAACGTGAAAAGCTAAAGCTACGATATCTACTTGGCTTTCTTTGTAAATTTCTACTATTTTTTCTCCATCAAGGGAAGGTTCTTTTTGATGAATTTTTGGAATTTCTTCTTTATTTTCGATGTTTTCAAAATATTTTTCGGCAATTTTAAATACTTCATCTGCTTTAATGTCTCCGGCTACTAGTAAAAACGCGTTTTTTGGTTGATAAAATGTTTTATGAAATTTTTTTATGTCTTCAATTTTCCAATTTAAAATATCATCTTTAAAGCCAATTGGAGTCCAATGGTATGGATGGTAAATGTAAGCGTTGTTAAAAAGTCTGAAATATAAGTAGCCAAAAGGATTGTTATCAACTCTCCAAAGTCTTTCTTCGTAAACTACTTTTCTTTCTCTATTAAATTCTTCTTCATCAAGTTTTAAGTTTGCCATAACTTCCGAGAAAAGCTCGAAAGTTTTGTTTAAATATTCGTTTGAGGTTTTTATGTAATAGTGAGTATAATCAAATCCAGTGGAGGCATTATCAATTCCTCCAAGAGATTTTACTATTTTATCGAATTCTCCTTCTTTTAGGTTTTTTGTAGATTTAAAATTCATATGCTCAAGCATGTGGGCAATTCCTGTTTTTCCCAAAACTTCGTTTCTGCTTCCGACTTTATAATAAATATTGCTTGTAATTACTTTAGAACCTTTATTGATGGGAATTGCTATAACTTCAAGATTGTTTTTTAATTTGTGAGTAAAAAATTTAGGAAGCATGTTTTACCTCCAGTTTTTTGGGAATATCCACTCCAACGGCTTCGCTTATGTGATTAAATCCATCTTTTTTGAGTAATTCGATAAGTCCTTGATTAATTTCTCTTACAATACTTGGACCTTTATAAATTATTGCCGTGTATAATTGAAGTAAACTTGCCCCAGCTCTTATTCTTTTATAAGCTTCTTGAGGGGAATCAATTCCTCCAACGGAAATAATAGGAACTTTTCCAAAAACTTCATTGGCTACTATTTGAAGAACTTCGTAACTTCTTTTGGCAAGAGGCTTTCCAGAGATTCCTCCTTTTTTGATTGGCGAGTTAATTAAATCGTAATTTATGGTAGTGTTAGTAACAATAATTCCATCGGCTCCACTTATAACGCTTAAATTTGCTAAATTTCTTATGCTTTCATTCTCCATGTCTGGAGAAAGTTTGATAAGAATAGGTTTATTTGTTAAAGGTTTGATTTCTTTAAATAGGATTGAGATAAATTCTTCGTTAAGCAAATTTCTAAGCCCCGGAGTATTTGGCGAAGATATGTTTATTACGAATAAATCAACGACATCTTTTAACTCTTTTATTAAAATTTTGTAATCTTCTATTGCTTTATCTTCTGGAGTAGTTTTATTTTTTCCTATATTTGCTCCAATAGGAAGAATAAAAGGATATATTTTTTCTAATCTTTTTTTTATTGCTTCAACTCCATCGTTATTGAATCCATATGCATTTTGAACTGCTTCAAATTCTGGATATCTCCAAACTCTTGGTTTAGGATTTCCTTCTTGGGGTTTTGGAGTGACGGCTCCAATTTCTCCCCATCCAAAACCAAGAGCCATCCAAGCTGGAATCATTGTAGCGTTTTTATCAAAACCAGCCGCTACTCCTATTGGATTTTTAAATTCTAAATTCCATATTTTTTGATTTAATATTGGATCATTTATGAAATTTTTTTCAATTAAAGGATTAAAAAACAATGGGCATCTTCTTGCCGTTTTGAAAATGATTTCAACCATATTATGAGCAAATTCAGGGTCAGTTTTGTAAATTAAAGGTTTAATTTTTTCAAATATTTTCATTTTTATACCTTTTCCCAAACTGTTCCGTTTGGCGTATCTTGAATCATAATACCCATTTGTTTTAATTCTTCTCTTATTTTATCGGCAAGTTCATAATTTTTTTCTTTTTTTGCTTTACTTCTTTTTTCTATAAGCTCTTCAATTTTTTGTTTTGTATTTTTATCGATACCTGCTTGAAAATATTCATACGCATCGTTTCCGCCAATTCCAAGCAGTTTATCAATAAAATCTATGTTGCTTACAATTTTTTGTTTTATTGTTTTATCTTTTGGATTTTTATCAAGGGATTCGTTTGCTTCTTTTATAAATTCATCTATAATAGCCAAAGCTTTTGATATGTTTAAATCATCTTTCATTGCCTCAAGGAGTTTCGTTTCAAATTCTTTATCTTGTTGTTTTTTGTTAGTTCCATAAACTCTTTTTTTCAAACGATAAAGCTTATCAAGTCTTTTTTTGCTACTAATTAAATCTTCTTCGCTAAAATTTAAAGGAGCTCTATAATGAGTGCTCATAAGATAAAATCTCAACACTTCTCCAGGATAATGTTTTAAAGCATCTTTTACAAAAAAGCTATTTCCAAGAGATTTACTCATTTTTTCTCCGTTTATTTGAACAAATCCATTATGCATCCAATATTTAGCTAGATGTTGATTATAAGCACATCTTGTTTGAGCTTCTTCATTTTCATGATGAGGGAAAAATAAATCGGCTCCACCTCCATGAATATCTATTTGATATTCTCCTTCATATGCTATATGTTTTTTTATCATCGCAGAACACTCAATATGCCATCCGGGTCTTCCAGCACCAAAAGGCGAATCAAAACAAACGTCATTTTCCCCTTTACAAGATTTCCATAATGCAAAATCTGCTGGATTTTTCTTCCCTTCTATTTCAACTCTATGAATTACTTCATCTTCTTGACATTTATTTGAAAGTTTGCAATATTCTTTGTCTTTGCTTGTATCAAAATAGATATCTCCGTTTGGAAGTTTATAAGCATATCCTTTTTCAAGAAGTTTTTGAATGATTTCAAACATTGATTCAAGAGATTCAGTAGCTTTTGGTTCTATATTTGCTCTTTTTACGTTTAGAGCTTCCATATCTTTTAAATAAGAGTTAATATAATGCTCGGTAATTTCTTTTAAACTTTTACCAGTTTCGTTTATTTTTTTTATTATTTTATCGTCAATATCCGTAAAGTTTTTAACAAAAGTTACCTTATATCCAATAGTTTCTAGTGTGCGTCTTAGTAAATCAAAACTAATAGAACTTCTTGCATGTCCCAAATGGGCATCGTCATAAACCGTAGGTCCACATACGTAAATTCTAACTTCGTTGTTTTTTATGGGTTTAAATTCAACTTTTTCTTTGATGTGAGAGTCAAAAATTTTCATATTGCACCTTTTAAATAGATTAATAAATGCTTAAAACCTATTGCCGTAATTATACTAATTAAAACAACTAAAATCATTAAAAGCAAATATTTTTTTTCAAAAAAAAACATAAACCTTTTAATTCCAAATTCCTTAATTGTTAAAAAAAATAAAACAATTCCACCAATACTGCTTGCCAATGCTAGTCCGTAAACTTTAAGAGGTAAAATTAAAATTAATGAAGCGATGATGTTTACTGTAAGAGAAATAGCTGAAAATTTTGCAGCTTTTAAATGTTTATGAGTAGCGTAAAGATATGAGCTAAAAAGTTTATTTAATCCAAAAGGGATAAGTCCTATTAAATACATTATTAAAACTATGGATGTTTGAATTGTATCTTTATTTGTAAATGCTCCTCGCTCGAACAATAAAGCTACGATTTCTTTACTTGAAATGACTCCTATTGTCGTTGCAAGAATTAAAGCGTAAAAAAGATACCAAAAACTTTTTTTTAAAATTTCAAAAGCTTCGTTTTCTTGATTGTTAGCAAGTTTTTTAGTTATTTTTGGGAAAATAACAGTTGAAGTTGCTATAACAAAAAGAGCAAAAGGAAGTTGAAATAGTCTATTTGCGTAATAAAGATAGCTAATGCTTCCAGCCGATAAAAAGCTTGCAAGCCAAGTATCTAAAAACGCCGAAATATGAGCCGTAGAATTTCCAAAAACGGAAGGTAAAAAATTTTTTTTAAAAGAAGTTAAATCAACTTTTTTTTTGCTTTTTGCTCCAATTATTAAAAGTTTTATTATTTTTTTCTTATAAGCTACATATAAATGAGCTAAAACTTGAGCTATTCCACCAACAAGAACTCCTAAACTTAAATACCAGATTATTTTTTCTTTAGGTAAATTTTGAGATATTAGAAGAAATATAATTAATGATATGTTTAGAAGAGCAGGAGAGAATGCTGGAATTAAAAAATGGTTTTTATATTGAAGTAAGCTTGCTAAAAACGTTACTATAAAAATAAAATCTAAATACCAAAAATTTATGGCTACCAAAGGAGAAGCCATTTTTTTTGCTTCTTCGCTAAAACCAAACGCTAAAACGGAAGTGATAGGATATGAAAATAAATTTACGAAAATTGTGAGCATCAATATAGCAGAAAAAAAAATTATAAATACTTTATATGCAAATTTTGGTTTATATTTGCATTTGCTAAAAGATGGTAAGAAAGCTTGAGTAAATGCTCCTTCTGCAAATATTCTTCTAAAAAGATTTGGAAATTTGAACGCTACGAAAAAAATATCCGAGTAAATATTTGCTCCAATTATGCTTGCACTTAACAAATCTCTAATAAATCCAAGTATTCTCGAATTAAAAATTCCTAAAAAATTTATTATAATTTGTTTAATCATAAATAAAATTTTATCAAAAAAGGAATAAAGTGGGGTTATTTGATAAATTTTTTAAAAAAGAGGAAAAAAAAGAGATAGAATTTCAGGAAGAAATTATTATTACTGAAAATGTTAACAATGAGCTTTTAAAAGTTTCAAAAAAATATGATATTCCAGTTTCGAATTTGGATTTTGACATTTTGAAAACTAAAACTTATATAAGTATTGATGGAGAGGAATTTGTAGAAGCAGATTATCAAACTTTGGAACTAATAAAAACAGAAAAATTTTTGTTAAATCCTCAAAATAAAATAAAGCAAGTATATGAAATTAAAATCAAAAAATATAAGCCAAGTTTGCATTTTGAAATTATAGGAAAAATGAAATTAAATAAGCTTTTTACAAAAGCGGAGTTTATTTTATCTCCTTCTTCGGTGTTGGAGGATTTTAACGAAATGAAATTTTATGAGGAAATGAATAAGAAAAAACTTAGAAATTCTCTTTTAATTGAAATTTTTGATAAAGAATTACAAGAGGATATAAGCAAACTTTATCAAAAGCTTTTGGTTTCTAAATTAGAAGAGCCTTTTGTAATAAGGCTTTGTAGGGGAATTGATCCTATCCCTACAATTCAAGGAAAAATAATTTTTCATTTTAAAAAAAATAAAGAGACCATCAAAAAAGAATTAATTTATCCTGTAAAAGAAAACGAATTGCTAATTGAGATTATTAAACCAAAAGAAGGAAGAGGTGGTAGAAATTGTAAAGGAGAATATATAGAAGTAGAGAAACCTAAAGATTTTGAAATTCCAAAAATTGAATTTGACGATAGTACTATTAGAAAGGAAGAAAACGAAGAAAAAATACTATTTTTTGCTAAAAAATCGGGGTATATAGTAAAAGAAGATGGAAAATTTATTATAAAAGATAAACTTGAAATTCAAAAAATAAACATTAAAACAGGGGATGTAAAAAACGCAGACGAGAGTGAAGTAAAAATGGAAATTAAGGAATCGAATTATTTGGAAGAAGCCATTGGCGATGGTATGATAGTAGAAGCTCAAGAAGTAGTTGTTAGAGGTAATGTTGGGAATAAATCTAAGGTAAAATCAAAAAAACTTGAAATTCATGGAAAAACTCACAAAAACTCTATTTTAATTTCAGAAATTGCCAAAATAAATACTCACAGAGGAAAATTAAAAGCCAAAGAAGCAGAAATTAACATATTAGAGAGTGGATTTGTTAAAGCTAATAAAGTAAAAGTAAAAGATGCAATAGGAGGAGAAATAATTGCAAAAGAGGTAGAAATCGAAAATTTAAGGTCTCATTTAAAAGTATATGCTCTAAAAGAAATAAGGATAAAAAATTTATTAGGAGATGAAAATCTTTTATGTATTTCTCCTAAAAAAGTATTGGATGAAATAGATATAGAAAAACTTCAAGAAAAATTAAAAGAAATAGAACATCATATTGATATATTAAAAAGGGAATTGAAAAAAAGAAAAGAGATAATTGAAAAAAATAAACAGACATATGAAGATTTGAAGATGCTTTATTTGGAAAATAAAAAAGCAAATAGAAAAACTTCTCCTTCTGTAATTATGAAATTAAAAGAATTTAAGCTATTAAATGAAAAATTTAACGAATTAAGAGAAAAATTTGAAAATTTAAAAATAAAAAGAGAAGAAGTTGTTGAAGAGATTGATATACTTCAAAATTCTATTTATAATTCGAAAATAATTTCTTTTACTCCTTGGAAGGCTTATAATAGGATAGAATTTGATTTATTGGAGCCTCCAATAAAGCTTACTTATGATACTAAAGGAGATGAAGGAATTTGCGGCTTTAAGCTTAAATTTTTTGACGATACTCCAAAGATTGTAAAAATAAAGGTTGATAATGATAGCAGCTCTTAGAGGAAAAGTTTTTGAAAAAAAAGATGGGAAAGTATTTTTAGATGTAAATGATGTTATATATGAGTTAAATGTATCGTTAAATACTTTTTCAAACGCAAAAGACGGAATTTATTATATAAGCGAAATTATAAAAGAAAACGAATATTCTTTAGAT
>JAMORJ010000056.1 GCA_027063595.1 Nautiliaceae bacterium
TCCAACACCACGACCAGAAACGTTTGTTACTTTTTCAGCCGTAGAAAATCCAGGCTTAAATATAAGCATAAACGCTTCTTTATCACTCATATTTTCAGCTTCTTGAGGAGTAATAATTCCTTTTTCAATTGCTTTTTGTTTTAATTTTTCAGGATCCATTCCTCTACCATCGTCTTTAATTTCAATAACTATCATATTTCCTTCATTGTAAGCTCTAAGCCAAATAGTACCTTCTTCAGGTTTCCCAAGTCTTCTTCTCTCTTCAGGCGGCTCAATACCATGGTCAATTGCATTTCTAATCATATGAACAAGCGGATCTCCAATTTCTTCAATAATAGATTTATCAAGCTCAGTATCTTCCCCTTCAATAATAAGCCTAACTTTTTTACCAAGCTCACGAGCAAGGTCTCTAACTAAGCGAGGGAATTTATTAAATACTTTTCCTATCGGAAGCATTCTAATTTTCATAACGGCAATTTGTAAATCCGTAGTAACAATAGAAATACTTGAAACTACCTGATTAAGTTCTTCAAGAAATTTTTCTCCCTCATATCTTTCTTCTACGTCATTATAAATTTTAATTAATCTGTTTTTAGCAAGAACAAGTTCCCCAATTAAATTCATAAGTTGATCTAATCTTTTTACATCAACCCTAATCGTTTGCTCTTTTACAGTAATTGAATGTTTTTTAGCAAGACTTTGAGCATCTTTCTTCTCTACTGCTGTAGTTTTGGAAGTAGTAGCTGGTTTATTTTCACTTGCTACAACAGCATCTTTTTTTTCTTGCTTATCTTCTTGTTTATCCTCTTTATTTTTATCTTCTTGTTTACTTTCTTGTTTGTTTTCTTTATCGTCTTTTTGATTGTCTTCTTTATTTACTTCCAATACCAATTTTTCAAGAATTTTATCTACTTCTTCTGGAGGAAGAGATTCCAAATCAAGCTCATCAACGTTATCTAACGAAATCTCATCTAAATTAATACCACTTTTTTGCTCTTCTTTAGATTCTTCTTTATTCTCTTCGCTTTTACCAAATTCTCCATTTACTATAGCATCAAGTTTTTTAACGATAGAATCGATTTCTACATCAGGAGAACTATCGTTTCCATGGTCTCTAATATATTCTAAAATAGCTTTCATTGCATCAACAGACTCTAAAATTACGTCCATAATCTCTGGCGTAATTTTAAGTTCTCCTTTTCTTGCCTTATCAAGCACAGCTTCCATATGATGGGTTAAATGAGTTAACTTATCAAAATTCAAAAAGCTCCCACTTCCTTTAATAGTATGAGCAACCCTAAATATTTTATTAAGAAGCTCCAAATCATCAGGATTGTTTTCAAGCTCGATCAAATCTTGATCAAGCTCTTCAATCATTTCAAACGCTTCAACTAAAAAGTCATCCAATAATTCCATTAATTCATCCATGGCCTATCCTTAATTTTTATTTTCGCTATTTTCTTTTTCTTTGTTTTCTTTTAATTTCTTCTCGTTGCTTTTAACGACTTCTTTAATTTTTTCATAAAATTTTTCAGGATCAAATTTAACTAAATATCCTTCCGCTCCAACGGATTTACCTCTTTCATCGCTAAACGCGTCAGAAATTGAAGAGCTAAAAATCAAAGGAATATCTTTAAATCTTTTATCTTCGTGGATTCTTGCCGCCATATGATATCCATCCATTTTTGGCATTTCAACATCGCTAAGAATTAATTTTAATTTTTCTTTTAATTTTTCACCATAAAGAGCATAAAGTTCTTCAAGTTTTTGAAGTCCTTCTTCTCCGTTTGTAGCTTCAATTACTTCAAATCCCAATTTTTCGAGAGCTTCTTTTTCTATTCTTCTTGCAGTTGGAGAATCATCTACAAGCAATACAATTCCACTAAATTTCTCAATTTCTTTTTCATCCAAATCAAGAGTAGATTCAAAAAATCCCATCTCTTCTACAATGCTTTCAAGATCTAAAATAAGTAAAATGTCTCCATTTTCTATTCTCGTAATCCCAGTTATTTTACTTCTATCAAGCTTTCCATGACCAGCGCTAAAAGTAGCCGGTTCAATATCCGCCCAAGAAATTCTTCTAATTCTTTTTGCGTCATGAACTATAAAACCAATCAAAATATTATTAAATTCAGTAATAATTACTCTTTTTTTAATAGGAGCTTCATCTTCACTTGGAACTTCAATTCCCATCCATTTCGCTAGATCCACAACAGGAACTACAACTCCTCTTAAATCAAAAATCCCTTCAACATAATCTTCACTTCCCGGAAGTTCGGTAAGTTCCGGCATTTTAATAATTTCTCTTACTTTTGCAACGTTTATTCCATAAATACCTTCATAAATACTTCCATCAGGTTCTTTTTTAAATAATCTAAAATCCACAAGTTCAAGTTCATTTGAGCCTACTTTTAATGTTTTATCATCTATACTACTCATTTCTCCGCCTTTAGTGTGTTATTTTTTAATCTATAATATCGCTTTTTACAAAAATATGCACCAAGAGAAATATACTTTCTTTCAAAAAAATCATACTCAACTCCTTGGTGATAATGCCCTTCTATAATCATCTTATATTTAATATCGGCAATTTTAGAAAAAACTTTCTCTTTAAAATTCAAAATCTTCTTGCACTTTATAGCTTTTTTTAAAATTTTCTTAAAAAGATACCCATTAATAAAATTAAAGCTTAAAATGTGTAATCCTTTTAATAAAAATTTACTTCTAATAATTTTAACATAAATTTTATAAAATAAATCGTTTTCAGTCAAATCCCCATGAGTTAAAAACACAGACTTTTCTTCATCTACAAAAGCATCAGCAAATTCCACATTTGGAAATATATTTTCTATATTAAAATCATGATTACCCGGAGTATAGTAAATTTCCGTTTTTTCCGAAATATCATTTATAATATCAATTACTTCTTTATTATATTCTTTTAAGAATTTAAAATCCAACAACAAATGAAAAATATCCCCAAGAAAAAAAATTTGAGAAGGAGGCTCATTTAACCATCTTTTTAAAAGATTTAAAAAATTTTTATCTCCTTTTTTATAATGCACATCGGCAATAAAAACTGCATTTTCTTTTAATTTTACTCTTTTAACCTTCAATTTTCTCCTATGGAACATAAGCAATTTTTGGAAGAGCTAAATCTTCTTCAAACCCAAACATCAAATTCGCATTGGCAACCGCTTGGGAAGAAGCTCCTCGTAACAAATTATCAATTACACTATTTATAAAAAGCATATTATTATTTTTCATAGCAAAAATATCGCAATAATGAGTCCCAACCACTTGTTTAATTTCAACTGGTTTATCAAAAATCCTTATAAACTTTTCATTTTTATAAAAGTTTTTTAAAATTTCGATTGGCTCAATATCCTTTTTTAACTTTACATAAATACTAATTTGCATTCCTCGAGTAATTGGAAGAAGTTGAGGTACAAAAGTAACATTAAGCCCCGTTTTTTCAGCAATTTCAATAGAGTGGCGATGTTTAATCGGATTATAAGCAAAAAAGTTTTCATTATCTTTTACAAAATGAGTATTTTCGCTAAGCTTTTTCCCAGCACCGCTAACTCCGCTTTTTGCATCGACAAAAACATCCCTCTCAATATATTCCAAAAATGGATAAAGAGCTAGAATAGTAGCCGTTGGATAACAACCCGGATTTGCAACAAGCAAAGATTTTTTAATATATTCCCTAAAAATTTCAGGCAATCCATAAACTGAATTTTCAAGATTTTTAATATCAATATGAGGACAATAATAATCTTCGTAATTTTTTTGATTCAATCTATAATCAGCCGAAAAATCCACTATTTTAGTATATCCATACAATTCTTTTACGTAATTCATTGCCGTCTTATGAGGCACGGCTAAAAACACTAAATCAAACTTTTTTAATTTATCAATATCAGTTTTTTCAATTTCAGCTTCAAATACGCCTTTAAAAAAAGGATAAATATTCTCTATTCTTTCTTTTCCTTCGCTCCCAAAAAGCCCTTTAATTTTAAAATGAGGATGATTTAAAAGAATTTTTATAAGTTCTACTCCAGTATATCCGCTTGCTCCAACAATTGCCGTTTTAATTTCCATCATTTAACTCCCGTACTTCCAAATCCACCGCTACCTCTATCGGTAGAGCTTAATTCTTCAACTTCTTTTATTTTTGCTTGAATAACAGGAGCTATTACAGCTTGAGCAATTCTATCTCCCTTTTTTATTTCAAATTCTTTTTCTCCTAAATTTATAAGCAAAACCTTAATTTCTCCTCTATAATCACTATCGACGGTACCTGGAGAATTTAGCACGGTAATTCCATATTTAAAAGCAAGTCCACTTCTTGGTCTAATTTGAACTTCGTAACCTTTTTCAATCTCAAAAGCAAGTCCAGTCCCTATTAATTTTCTCTCTCCTACTTTTAATATCGCATCCTCAATCGCATGAAGATCAAATCCAGCCGCTTCTTTAGTCTGATAAGCTGGAATCTTTGCATCTTTATTTAATTTTTTAACCCTTAAAATCATTTTTAATCCTCAAAAGGAATTGGTTCATAACAAATTTTTTCTATTTCATAAACTTTTACTCCACCTGGTAAATTAACTTCAACCTCATCTCCCTCTTCTTTTCCAAGCAACGCTTTAGCAAGAGGAGAATGAAACGAAATAAGTCCTTTTTCAGGTTTTGCTTCTGGAGCTCCTACAATTACATATTTTACTCCCTCTCCAGTATCTACATCTACCAAATATACCGTACTTCCAAAACTTACTCTTTTATGAGAATGTTCGCTAGGATCAATTACAACGGCCCTACTTAAAATATCACTAAGTTCAGCAATCCTTCTTTCAATATGAGCTTGTTTTTCCTTTGCGGCATGATATTCGGCATTTTCTTTTAAATCTCCAAGTTCTCTTGCCCTATCTATTTCTTTTGCAACTTCTGGACGAGCAACGGTTTTTAAATATTCAAGCTCTTTAGATAACTTTTCATATCCATATTTTGTCATAGGCTCTTTTTGCATATACTTCCTTTTTTAATTTAATTATACCAAAAGTTTGGCTACATTATCGGCACTTCCAAATTTTAATATCATTCTTAACATCTTAGCTTTGCTTCTAAATTCCTCTAAATTTGCTCTTTTATATTCTTTTAAAAGCTCTTTTTCATCAAAAACTTGTAAAAACTCTTTATGAAACTCACCTAATCTTTCACGCTCAAAAATAATATTACAAAGCCCTACATAATTTAACTTTACTAAACTCTTTGCTATTAAATACTCTATCCATCTTGTTTTATACATCAGCACAAAAGGAACTCCAATAATTCCAGCCTCAAGCGTAGCGGTTCCAGAACAAACATACGCAAAATCACTATTTAAAAGCGCTTTTTTAGTATCAAAAACAATTTCAAATTCCTTAACATTTCCATATATTTCATCAAGCTTATTTTTATAAATTTTTGGAATTACAAGAAAAGGCTTTTTATCTATTTTTTTAACCAATTTTTTAAAAATCGGCATTAAATGTTTAATCTCGCTTTTTCTACTTCCTGGTAAAAACGCAACATACCCTTTTTCTTTTTCATCTCTAAATTCTTTTATTTCATCCAAAATAGGATTTCCAACATAAATCCCATCTTTCCAGATCTCTTTTTCAAAAGGAAAAATGTAAGCTTTTTTATCAACATATTTATTTACTTCTTTAATCCTTCCTTTTTTCCAAGCCCATACTTTTGGTAAGATATAATAAATTATTTCAACTTCCGGATTTAGAGATTTTATCTTTTTAGCAACCCTTAAATTAAAAGAAGGAGCATCAATTAAAAGAACTTTATTAACTTCTTTGCTCATTTTAGCTAATTTTTCAATAGCCTCTTTTCCAAGCTTTACCTTAGGTAACACATCTAAAAAACCCATTACATTAAATTCGTTGCTATCAATAATTGGATTTCCTAACTCTTTATCGTAAATACCTTCTATTTTATAACCCTCTAATCTTTTTAAAATTTCTCTTAAATGTAAATTGGCACTTGGTTCAATCGCGCTTACTAATATCTTCAAATTCCACCTTTGCTTGATAAATTCTTTTTTTACTTTTCTTAATTTTTCTTACTTTCTTTTCTTCTTTAACTCCATCTATTAGTTTACTTCCAAAATATCTTGGCATACACATACTACACCTCCCTAAATTTTTGAGTATCTACATAAAAAATTTTTCCTTTTACTTTTTTACCCGTTAATTTCTCAACTACCTCAATATAATGTTGAACTTGCTTAATATAAGCACTTTCATCATGTGGCTTAGTAGTTTTATAATCTATAATCAATTCATTCTCCACATATAAATCCATTCTACCAATTTTCTTTTCAAAAATAAAAGGAACTTCTTTTTTCCCTTTTGGCAAAAAAGGTTTTGATTTCTCAACCAAATTTTTTATTTCTTCAATGTTACAAAAATCTCCATACAAATTCCTCACAGCCTCTATATCTTCACACTCAAACGCATAATGAATAGCATATCCTTTATAAATAGAATTAAAATCGTTTGGTTTATACTCTTCTTCTTCTATTACATCTGTTTGTTTACCTAAATTTTTAACTTCTATTTTAACAGGCGTAACTTTTTTTTCTTTTTTATCTTCGCTTGGGATAATTTTCCCTTTTTTTATTTTACTTAAATCCGTTACAAATGCTGAATAACTTTTTCCTTGTTTATTAGTTTCAGTTCTTTTTAAAATTATTAAAGAATTTTTAGCTCTAGTAAAAGCTACATATTCGGCATTTTTTTTATCATCATTTTTTAATTGTTCTTCTTTTTTTAAAATCATCGAATAATAAGCATCAATTTTTTCTCTATTTGGAATTTTTAATTTAATCTCTTTTAATCTTGCGTTTTCATAATAAAAAATAATATTTCCACTTGGGTTTTCTCTATCATCTAACTTATCAAGCACTATTACATTATCAAACTCAAGCCCCTTACTTTTATGAATAGTCATAATAGTAATTCCATCAAACTCGCTAAGAGGCAATTCTTCATCGTATGAATTAATCTCTCTTACAAAATCAAAAAGAGTATCATATTTTCTCGAATGATATAAAAGCTTTAAACT